>JALYZQ010000067.1 GCA_030948805.1 Actinomycetota bacterium
GTGTGCAGCTCGAGGCGCGCAAACCACTCCCGGCGGCGGCGCATCACGGCCAGGTGATTGGGATCGCGGTAGACGAAATCGCGCAGCGCCTGCAGCGACTCCCAGACCGTGATGTTGATGATCAGCCGCGGATCACCACCAAACCCGCGTATCGCCGTGGCGTCGCCATCCTCGCTCTGCATCCGCCATACGAACCCGGCTGCTCGGTCCGCCTGTGCGTTGACCGGGTCCAGCGCGGCCATGAAATCGGCGAGCAGCGGTGCGTCCAACGGCTCGCGCGCGAGCGCAATGTTGACCTGAGCAAGGTCGTGCCCGAGCGCCATACGCTTAGCCTACGCCCCAAGGCGAGGAGCCGAAGCGACATTGCGCTGCGCAATGGCCAGCATGAACCAGCTTCGCCCCACCGACACCGGGGAACTGCGTCCGGATCGCGAGGAAGGTCCCTGCCCGAAGCTGGGCCGGGGCCTACGCGCCGTCGACGTGACCGGCTGGGGCGGGCGCCAGGGGGTCCGGTTGGTGCGGTTCAGTCTCCGGTACGGAGTTCGCGAGGCGACCCGACAGCGCGAGCGCGATGGCTGCACTCACCACTAACCCGGCCCCATAGATCTCCGCGGTGTCGCGCAGCCCGAGGTCGGTAATCGCCGCCCCGGCGGCGACGGCGGGAAGGCTGAAGGCCAGGTAGGAGACGGCGAGGACAGAGGACACCAGTGCGGCTCTTTGGTCAAGCGGAGCCAGCTCACTGAGACCCCGGAAGACACCTGCGAAAGCTGGTCCGAACCCCAGCCCGGCGATCGCGCTGGCGACCAGGAACAGGGCGTCGGACTGCAGTTGCAACGCCGCCAGCGCCAACGTGACACCGACGATCAACGCTGACAGGCCCCAGCGAGCGGTTACCTGAGGGTGCGTATGCCGAAGGCGCACCGCCATCAAGGCGCTGATCCCGGCCATCACGAAGATCGGCAACCCGCCGGCTACGTGGCTCGTCTGGTCAAGGACCCCGGCGGTGAGCGACGCGCCGAGTGAGAGGATCAGCCCGCCGAGGGCCCATGTCGCGGTCAGCGACGGCACCGCAGCGAGGAACGCGGAACGTATCTGGCGCGGTACGGCAAGCCGCGGGACCAGCGAATCTCGCCCGCGCCCGTCATAGCTCACGGTCTCGGGAATCGAGATCCCGGCCCCGACGGCCAGAATGAAGACGGCGATCAAGAGCCAGAAGACAAACCGGACGGGGTCCGGCCCGTAGTCGACGAGCAGCCCGGCCGATAGCGCTCCCAGCGCCAGGCCGGTCATCGGCGCGACGGCGCCCATCAATCCGCCCAGCCACGGTTTGGAGGCCGGTTGCAGGTCAAGCAGTGCGGCGGTGATCGCACCCATCGCCGCGCCGGTGGCCAGGCCCTGCAGGATCCGGGCGGCAAACAGCCAGCCGACCCCGCTGGCTTCGGCGAAGGCAAGCATGGCGAGGATCTCGACGGCGAGTGCTACGAGCAACGTCGGTCGTCGGCCGACGTGATCGGAGATCGACCCGACGACCAACAGCGCGACCAGCAACGCGATGGCGTAGACGGCAAAGACGCCGGTGAGCGTTATCGCCGAGAAGTGCCATTCGTGCTGATAGACGATGTACAGGGGCGAGGGCACGCTGGAAGCGAACAAGAGAGCACCCAAGATGCTCGCCAGAACCCAAAAAGCGATGTCAGGACGGAAACGGGCCACTCACTAACAGTTAGCAGGCCAGCTACCATCACTCGCAGTGGACTACCTAGCGCCTGAATTCAGCTCGGCCGCACTGGTCACGATCGACACGCAGGTCGACACGCTGGACGGTCAGCCGCTCGAGGTCCCGGGAACGTCTGCGGCGGTCCCGCGCATCGCGGCGCTCGCGGCAGCCTTCCGACACGCCGGCCGTCCGATCGTCCACATCCTGCGCCTGTATCGCGAGGACGCCAGCAACGTTGATCTCTGCCGCCGGTCGGCAGTCGAGGCGGGGGCGAGGATGTTCACGGCGGGTTTGAGCGGCTCCCAGCTGGCTCCGGGGATCATCGAGCGTTCAGCCTCGTTCAGGCTCGATGCCGCCAAGCTCCTCGAGGGGCGAGTGCAGGCGGTTGGGTGGGGGGAAGTCGTCATGTACAAGCCCCGCTGGGGCGCGTTCTTTGAGACCCCGCTGGAGCCCCACCTGCGACGAAACCGCGTGTCCACGATTGTGTTCTGCGGCTGCAACTTCCCGAACTGCCCACGCACGTCCATCTATGAAGCCAGCGAGCGCGACTTTCGGATCGTGCTCGCCGAGGATGCGATCTCGGGCCTCTACGAGCAAGGGCGCCAGGAGCTCGAGGACATCGGTGTGCGCCTGATGGAAACTGCGGAGATCGTCGGGTCTCTTGCCGATCGCATTCCGCTGACAAGGGTTTAGCTCATACCTCGACGGGCGTAGAGTCGGGGGTGTGGCGCACTGGAAGGAATTCACGCAAGCCGCGCCGCGGATCGCCACGGTCTTCACCCGGCGCCATCTCGCCACCGGAAACCTGTGTCTGCTCGGCACTCTGCGTTCGGACGGATTCCCGCGCATCAGCCCGATGGAGCCGCGGGTGTTCGAGGACCAGTTGTGGCTCGTCGGCATGCCGGGTACGACGAAGTTCAAGGACCTCGGCCGCGACCCGCGGTTCTGTCTTCACACAGCGACCATCGACCCGGAGGTCAAGGAGGGGGACGCGAAGCTATGGGGTGTGGTCGACGATGTGCAGGACAAGGCGCTGCATCAGCGCTGGGCCGAGGCACTCTTCGAGGAAACCGGATTTGACCTGCGCGGCCGTGAGTTCGATCACTTCTATGCCGGCGACCTGGTGGGCGCGTCGTCAGTGGAGGTCGGCGACGGCCACATGGACATCACGATCTGGAAGCCCGGGAAGCCCGAGCGGGTGATCCGCAAGCACTGACCTCAGGACGCCACCCGATGGCGTCAGGGCTCTAGTACGCCGGCGGCGCCACCACCGCGGCGCACCGGCTCGGCCACCGCGACAAAGCGCCGGCCACCGAGGATCTGCAAAGCGCTGGCCACCCCGATGGTCGGGGGGATCTGGATCTGGGGGTTCAGCGCTGAGGTGTCCGAGATGGCGAATGACTGACCCAGTTGCTCCAGGCCGTGAGTAGTTGGTTGTGCGATGAACGCGGGCTCGGCGGTGGTCTTGGCGCTGTTGCGCTGCGACGCCCGGGGGGCAGCCATCGCCTGGGGGAGGGTCATCGCGAAATCGAGTTTGTCGATGAGGATCTGGAGGACCGTGGTGATGATCGTCGAGCCGCCGGCGGCGCCGAGGGCCAGGATTGACTTGTCGTGGCGCAGGACGATCGTCGGCGACATGCTCGACCGTGGCCGCTTACCGCTGGCCGGGAGGTTGGGGTCAGGGATGCCCGCCTGGATAGGCGCAAAGTCGAAGTCGGTGAGCTCGTTGTTGAGTAGGAAGCCCCGCCCCGGCAGGGCAATCGCGCTTCCGCCGAGCTGCTCGATCGTGCTGGTGTAGGAGACGACGTCGCCATAACGATCGGCGACCACGAAATGATTGGGGGTTGGTGCCCTCCTGGGGCTGGGCAGCCGGGCTCGGTTGCCGGGGCGTGCATCCTCCCGAGCCGGCGAACGGGTTGCCCGGCGCCACCGGGCTAGTCAGGCCCGTCGCTCCTCTAGTTGTTTGGCTTTCCGGCCACCGTGCCGGTGGTCTGCACGGCATAGCCCGTGGAGGTGCCGGGGCCCCCGAGGTTGGGACTGTCCTGCGAGTACGCGATGTGCGCCCAGCCCGAGTTGTCGGTGTCGACGCCGAAATCGTCAAACAGCTGCCGGCCGGTGGTGCAGCTGACGCCGCCTTCACACACAGATCCCTTGTGGACAGCCATCAGCTGCTGAGGCGTGCCAAAGCCCGTCGTGGTACCAGCGAGGTCCTGGGCGAAGTACACGTGCCAGGTCTGATTGCGCTCCGTAGGAGCGCCGTAGTAGACCAGGTCGACTCCATGCGACGTGGCCGCCAGCCACGGGAAGATCGCCTGCTCAGTGTTGGTGCTCACCGGCTTTGA
>JALYZQ010000092.1 GCA_030948805.1 Actinomycetota bacterium
GTCACTACCATGAGCGCGCCCAGAGCGTGCCCGTGGCCACGGGCGGGGCCGACGAGGAAGCGCAGGAGCTGACCGACGACGCTGCGGCTCCTGAACAGAGCGACGCTGCGGCCCCTGAGCAGAGCGACGATGCGGCCTCCGAGCAGAGCGACGATGCGGCCTCCGAGCAGAGCGCCGATACAGCCTCTGAGCAGAGCGCCGATGCTCCCCTGATCCGGATCCGCGCGGCCAGCAAAACCTTCCGCATGTCGGGCCAGGCGGTGCGCGGGCTGCTCGGCGTCGACCTCGACATCAGGGCCGGGGAGACGGTCGGCCTGGTCGGTGAGTCGGGAAGCGGAAAGACCACCCTGGCCCGAGTGCTGATGGGACTGACCCCCCCGGACTCAGGCGCGACCCTGGAGCTCAACGGCCATGACCTGGCCGGGCTGGCCCTCAAGCGGACCTCCGAGGACCAGAAGGCACTGCAGATCGTCTTCCAGAATCCCGACTCGGCACTCAACCGTCGCCACTCTGTTCGCCAGCTCATTTCGCGCTCGCTGTCCAAGCTGGGTGACTACCACGGCGAGGAGCTGCGCTCCCGCCTCGTGTCGCTGGTGCGCTCGGTTCGCCTGCCCGAGCGCTACCTGGCCATGCGCCCCTCCCAGCTGTCGGGCGGCCTCAAACAGCGGGTGGCCATCGCCCGGGCCTTCGCCGGCGATCCGCGCCTGGTCGTGTGCGACGAGCCGACCTCGGCCCTCGACGTCTCAGTCCAGGCGGCGATCCTCAACCTGCTCACCGATCTGCAGCGAACCAAGCAGGTCGCCTACCTGTTCATCAGCCATGACCTTGGGGTGGTGCGCTACCTGGCTGACCGGATCGTCGTCCTTTACCTGGGGCGGGTGATGGAGGTGGGTCCGGCCGAGAAGGTCTTCAACGGCCCCAACCACCCCTACACCGAGGCCCTGCTCTCCGCGGTGCCCACGCTGGACGACGTCGACCGCCTGCGCATCCGCCTGGAGGGCGAGATCCCCAGCGCCGCCGATCCGCCCAGCGGCTGCCCCTTCCACACCCGCTGCCCGCGCAAGATCGGCGAGATCTGCGAAACCACCGAGCCTGAGCTCAACCAGGAGGAGGCCGGGCACGGCATCCGCTGCCACATCCCGCTGGAGGAGCTACGGCGTTTGCAGACCTTTGACACCTCGGCCTCGGCTGACGAGCACGACCGCGTCGGTTAACCGCGGGGGCGAATCGGGCTCCGCCAACGCCTCATACAGAGGTGTTGGAAGAAAACGGTAAATCTGAACGACAGGATCCAATCGCCCAGTTGGCCGCCCGGCAACACGGACTGGTCACGCGCTTCCAGCTTCGCGCCTCCGGCCTCGGGCCGGAGACTATCGACTACCGCCTGCGTCAGCGGCGGCTGATCGCCGTCCACCGCGGCGTCTACTTCGTCAACTATGTCCGCCGCGAGCCCGTTGCCAAAGCCGCGGCCGCGGTCCTGGCCGGCCGACCCCACGCCGTCCTCTCCCACGACTCCGCGGCCGCCCTCTGGGGCTTTCAGCAAAGCTGGCCGCCAACCCCCGAGGTCACCCTCAGCAAGGGGGACCGCAGGACCCCGGGGATCCGCGTCCACACCTCCAAGACGCTCGGGCCCATCGACATCCGCGAGCACCACGGAATCCGCACCACCACCCCGGCTCGGGCGCTGCTCGACACCGCCCGCCGTCTCACCCAAGCCGCCCGGGCCCGAGCCATCAACGACGCCCGCCTGGCCGGCCTGATCCACCTCGACGCCCTGAACGACCTCCTCAGCAGAAACCCCAACCATCCAGGCACCCCCCTGCTGGCGCCGTTCGTCCACAGCCCCACCAACCCCACGCGCTCGAGCTTCGAGGACATCTTCCCCGGCTGGATCGCCGCCAACGACCTTCCCATTCCGAGGATGAACGTCAAAGTCTGCGGCGTCGAGGTCGACGCCCTGTTCGAAGCCGAGAAGGTGATCGTCGAGCTGGACGGGTACCAGTTTCACCGGACCAGACATTCCTTCGAGATCGACCGTGAGCGCGACGCCGTCCTGGCCCAGGCGGGCTTCCTGGTCATCCGGATCACCTGGGAGCGACTGCACCGGGCGCCGGTCAAGGAGGCGCAGCGGCTACGCGCGATCCTCGACGCCCGCCGGCCCTGACACCACCACCCCGGCCGAGGCGCAGGTGGCCAGGGCCAGGCTGACATCCTCAGCGGCGACTCCGGCCAGATCGGGATGGTCGAGGTCAATCTCGATCTCCGATCCGCCAGCCGGGTCAAGGCCCAGGCGAGCCCGTCCGTGGGCCACCATCGCCCCCCACAGGTCTCCCCCGGCCCCGGCCAGCAGAGCGTCGCGGGTCTGACCCTCGCGCCGGGCCAGCGTCTCCAGCTCGCGCAGCTCCTCGAACGGGTCCAGACGGACCTGGGAGTCAGATCCGATCGCCACGGGCACCCCGGCGTCGCGGTAGCGCAGCGCCGGGAAGATCCCGTCGCCGAGGTTGCCCTCAGTCGTAGGGCAGCTCACGACACCGGCGCCGGAAAGAGCGAGCATGGCGATGTCGTGCTCATCGACGTGGATGCCGTGCACGACGCTGGTCAGGGGGGACAAAAAGCCGCAGCGGGAGAGCAGCTCAATCGGCGAGCAGCCGTGCTCGGCGTGGCACTCCTCGAGCTCGTGCGTCTGCTCACAGGCGTGCACGTGGCGCACGAGCCCGAACTGGTCGGCGTACTGCGCAACGGCTGTGATCCAGGGCGCGGGAACCGCCCGGACGCTGTGTACGGCGACCCCGACCGACACCCCCGGCCGCGAGACCGCCCACGCGCGCAGACCGTCCAACCGCTCCAAAAAGACGTCCACCTCGGGGTCGCAGAACCGCTGCTGCTCCTCGGAGGCCGCGATCCCGAACCCCCCGCGAGCGTAGGCGGCCGGCAGCAGCACCATCTCCAGCCCGCATTGCCCGGCCGCCTCGGCCAGCGCGATGGCCATCGCGTTGGGCTCCTCGTAGGGAGTCCCGTCGGGCTGGTGGACCACGTAGTGAAACTCTCCCACGGCTCGGTATCCAGCCGCGGCCATGGCGCTGTAGGCGCGAATCCCCACCTCCCGCATCGACGCCGGATCGTGGACCGAGGCCAGGCGGTACATCTCGGTCCGCCAGCTCCAGAAGTCATCCCCCGGATGGGGGCGCTCCCCCACCCCCCGCAGGTCGAGCTGGAAGGCGTGGCTGTGGGCGTTGACCATCGCCGGCACCCGCAGCGCCCTCATCGCCCTGAGATCCTGGCCGCCGCCCAAGCATCGCGCACGTACACGGGCTCTCCGCCCACGAACGTGGCCAGGACCGGATCGCGGCCCAGCCGGTAGGCGATCTGCGCCACCGGACAGTCGAGCAGCAGCAGATCGGCACGCTTTCCGGGTTCGATCGAGCCCAGCGTCGACTCCAGGCCCAGCACCCAGGCCGCGTTCAGGGTCACGGCGGCCAGAGTCTCCAGCGCGCTCATCCCGTACAGCCTGGCGCCAAGCCCGATGACCAGCGGCATCGAGGTCACCGGCGCGGTGCCGGGATTGAGATCGGTGGCCAGGACGACCAGCGCGCCCGCGTCCAGCAGATCCCGCCCCGGCGCCCGCCGCTCGGCGCCCAGGAACTCGGCGGCCGGCAGCAGCACGGCAGCGCAGTCGGCCGCGGCCAGTGGTGCCACATCGTCGGGATGCAATGTCGAGAGATGGTCCACCGACCGCGCGCCCACGGCCAGGGCCACTGGAACCGATCGGTAGCCCCCGAACTGCTCCACATGGCAGCGCAGGGCCAGGCCGGCCGCCGCCGCCACGGCGCCCATCGTCTCCAGCTCGGCGTTGGAGAAGGCGACCGCATCCACGAAGATGTCCAGCGCGCTCACGGTGCCCAGCGAGAGCACCTCGGGCATCATCTGCTGCACGACCTCCAGCCACGACTGGGCGCTGAACCCGGGTGGTACGGCGTGGGCGAGCAGAGCGGTGGAGACGGAGGTCTGGGCCACCCGGGCCTCCAGCTCACGGGCCAGGCGCAAAGTGCGAAGCTCGCCGTCCCGCGACAGCCCGTAGCCCGACTTGCACTCGAAGGTCGTGGTCCCGGCCCGCAGCATCTCGGCGGCCAGCGCCGCGGCCTGGCCCAGGACGGCCGCGTCGTCACTGTCGGCCAGGGCTCGAGCCGAGGCGGCGATGCCGCCTCCATCTCGGGTGATCGCCTCGTATCCCTCCCCGCGGAGCTTGCGCTGATACTCGTCCTCGCGCCAGCCGGCAAACGGCAGATGGGTGTGGCAGTCCACGAATCCGGGAACCAGCGCGCAGCCGCGAGCGTCCACTTGCAGATCGGCTCCCGGATCGGGGTCGAGCGCCGCGATCGTCCCGGCCTTGACGCTCAAGCCCCCACCGATCAGGCTCTGTCCGGCGACGTCCGCACCCCGAAGAAAGGCAAGCCGGTCACGCGGGGGGCGCAGGATCTCCTGGGCGCCGTGGAAGGAGACATTCACCGTGAGTCGGGCTCGGGGTCGAGCATCGGCATCCGGATCCCGTGCCGCTGGGCGGCGTCGCGGGCCTCGGGGTAACCGGCGTCGGCGTGGCGCACGACCCCGAGTCCCGGATCTGCAGTCAGGGCTCGGCGCACGCGCTCCCCGGCCGCCGCGGACCCGTCGGCCACCACGACCTGCCCGGCGTGGATCGACTTGCCCATGCCGACGCCGCCGCCGTGGTGGATGGAGACCCAGCTGGCCCCACAGGCGGTCATCAGCATGGCGTTGAGAAGGGGCCAGTCGGCCACCGCGTCCGAACCGTCGCGCATCGCCTCGGTCTCGCGCTCCGGCGAGGCGACAGAGCCCGAGTCCAGGTGGTCGCGGCCGATCACGACCGGACCTTTGAGCTCGCCGCTGGCCACCATCTCGTTGAAGCGCACCCCGGCCTTATCGCGCTCGCCGTAGCCCAGCCAGCAGATCCGCGCCGGCAGCCCCTGAAACTGGACGCGCTCTGAGGCCAGAGCGATCCAGCGCGCGATGTGCTCCTGGTCGCCGAACAGGTCGAGGATGGCCTGGTCAGTCGCGTAGATGTCGGCTGGGTCCCCGGACAGGGCCACCCAGCGAAACGGTCCTTTGCCCTGGCAGAACAACGGGCGGATGTAGGCGGGCACGAAGCCGGGATAGGCGAAGGCCTCGGCGTCCCCGTGTTCCTGGGCCAGGCCACGCAGCGCGTTGCCGTAGTCAAAAGCCTCGGCCCCGGCCCGCTGGAGGGCGCGAATCGCCCCCACGTGGGCCAGCGCGCTCTCCCCCACCCGGCGCAGGTACTCAGCGGGATCACGGCCGCGCAGTACCTCGGCCTGCTCCAGGGTCAGCCCGGCCGGGATGTAGCCGTTGAGCGGATCGTGAGCGCTGGTCTGGTCGGTCACGACGTCCACGGCGACGTCTCGCCGGACGAGCTCGGGAAGGATCTCGGCGGCGTTGCCGGCCAAGCCGATCGACAGCCCCCGGCGCTCTGAGCGCGCGACCTCCAGACGCGCCAGGGCGTCATCCAGATCGGCCGCGCGCTGATCGAGGTATCCGGTCTCGATACGCCGCTCGATACGCCGCAGGTCGACCTCCACGCACAGCGCGGCTCCGTCGAGCATCGTGATGGCCAGCGGCTGCGCTCCCCCCATGCCGCCCAGACCGGCGGTGACGACCAGGCGGCCCGCCAGGGTCCCTTCAAAGCGCAACCGGGCCGCGGCGGCGAAGGTCTCATAGGTGCCCTGCAGAATGCCCTGACTGCCGATGTAGATCCAGGAGCCAGCGGTCATCTGGCCGTACATCATCAATCCGGCCCGGTCGAGCTCGCGAAACTTCTCCCACGTCGCCCACTGGGGCACGAGATTTGAATTGGCGATCAGGACCCGGGGGGCGTCGGGCTGGGTTTCGAACACCGCCACCGGCTTGCCCGATTGCACGAGCAGCGTCTCGGCGTCGCCCAGCCGGGTCAGCTCCCGCTCGATGGTGTGAAAGCTCGACCAATCTCGGGCGGCCTTGCCCAGCCCTCCGTAGACGATCAGCTCCTCCGGCTTCTCGGCCACGTCGGGATGCAGGTTGTTGCGCAGCATGCGCAGGGCCGCCTCCTGGGGCCAGCCGCGGGCGCTCATCCCGTCCATGGCGCGGACGCTATCGCCGATACGGCAGTCGGGTTCCGAATCCCTGGGCTGAGGCCTTGGCCAGCAGGGCCTCGCCGAGGGCGATATCGGTGGTCGACAGCCCGCGGTGCCAGAAGAGGATCGTCTCTGAATCGGTCTCGCGCCCGGGGCGCAATCCGGCGACGATATGCGCCAGCTCCGCGTGCAGGGTGCGCTCAGTGAGACGGCCGGTGTCGACGTGACGGCGCAGCGCGCCCAGCGGACCGGCCCCCGCCTGCCCCCAGTCGTCAACGACGATCTTGTCCATGATGTCGGTGATCTCGAGCTCAACCGCGCTCACCGTGCCGTAGGGGATGACCAGTGCCCCCGGGGCGATCCACTCGGTTCGCAACAGCGGCGCCGGCGAGCGCAGGCGGCTGGCTTCGACGACAACGTCGGCGCCTCGCACGCACTCCTCCCAGCTGTCGACCGCACGGACCTCGCGGCCCAGGTCATCACGCAGCCGCCGGGCGAAGGCCTCCCGACTCTCCGGTCGCCGGGAGTGCACGCGTATCTCGGTCAGCTCGGGCAGCACCCGGCAAAGCAGGCGCACGTTCCAGTAGGACGTACCCCTGGCGCCGATGTGACCGAGCACCCGCGCGTCTGACCGGGCCAGGTACTCGGCCCCGATGGCTGTCACCGCGCCGGTACGCATCTCGGTGATGGCCGTGGCGTCGATGATGGCGCGCGGGACGCCGGTCGCCGGATCCATGAGCAGCAGCAGAGCCATCTCCGAGGGCAGTCCAAGCCGGTGGTTGTCGACATAGTCGCCCACCACCTTGATCCCGGCATGCTCAGGACTCACTCCGCGCAGAACGTTGAAGTGGCCGGTGACGCCCGGCGGGAAGAGGTGCACCCGGGGCTCCAGTCGTGCCTCACCGCGGCCCTGGGCCCCCAGCACTCTGCGAACCGCGGACAGGATCTCCTCGTCGCTCAGGGCCAGAGCGTCGACGTCTTCCCCGCTAAGGTACCGCAGCTCGATCATGCCGCTGCGTCGATCATGCCGCTGCGGCGATGACGCGTCTCAGCAGACCACCGTCGCTCAGGCCACCGGCCAGGCGCTCCACCTCCTCACCCAGAGGCCGATCATCCTCCAGCGCCGTCACGGACTCGCGTACCCACAGGTAGGCGGCCTGGGTCCCGCCCCCCAGCCGGACGGCCCCGCGCAACTCGAGCGCCTGAGCGGCGACCAGCAGCTCGATGGCCACCAGCCGCCGCAGGCGTCCCAGCTGGTCACAGACGCGCAGCGCGGCCTGTGTGGCGCCGGTGGAGTCGTCTTCGATCCCTCCAGCCCCAACCATTGAATGGATGGCCAGGGGCGCGGCCAGATGTCGGATCTCGAGCGTCAGCGCCTGCGCGGTCTTGCCCAGGGGGGCCACGCCAGAGCGTGTCGAGTCCCCGCTCACGAGGTTGGAGGGCAGGCCGCTCACCGCCTCGCTCTTCAGCCGAGCTGGACGTTCGCCCAGCGCCGAGGCCACCTGAGCAGCGGCGATGGCCACCGCGTCGAGCGCCATCGCCAGCGCGGGAACGTGAAAGTTCCCCGTCGAGAGAATCTCCCCGGTGTCGGCCAGCACCAGCGGGTTGTCGGCCGCACCGTTGAGGTCCGGGGCCAGCGCCGCCTCCAGCGAGGCGAGGGCGAAGTGAAACCCGCCATGGATCTGGCTCGCACACCGGAAGCTGAGCGGGTCCTGCAGGCGCCGCGGTCCGCCGGGCTCGGTCAGCTCACCGCCGGCCAGAAGGGACCGGAGGCCCGCCGCGGCCCAATCCTGGCCCGGGGCGGGTCGCGCGGCGACGACCCGCGGGTCGAGCGGGCTCAGATTGGCCCGCAGAGCCTCCATGGCCAGCGCCGCCGACACCTGCGCTTCGGCCAGGACGCTGCGGGCGTCGACCAGGGCCAGCGCCGCCGCGCCGCAGGACACGGCCGAGCTGCTGCACAGAGCCAGACCGTCCTTGGCTTCTACGGCCACCGGGGACAGATCCGCCCGGGCCAGGGCGTGCGCCGCCGGGAGCTGCTCGCCGTCAAGCTCAGCGTGACCCTCGGCGATCATGACCAGCCCCAGGTGGGCGAGCAGGCAAAGGTCCGAGGCCCCCACGGACCCGCTGCCCGGGAGGAGCGGGTGCACGCCGGCGTTGAGCATCGCCGCCAACATCGGCGCGATCGCTTCGCTGGTCCCCGCGCCGCCGGCACAGAGGCCGTTCAGGCGCACGGCCATCGTGGCTCGGGTGACCTCCGTGGGCAGCGGCGCTCCCACCGCCGTCGCGCGACCTCGCAACGTCCGCAGCGAGTACTCCGGGCCGCGGGCGCCCTCCACGGCATCCACGACGCGAGGCCCGAGGCCGGTGGTGACTCCGTACACCGGCCGACCGGCGGACGCGGCGCCCACCACGACATCGCGCGCCGCGACCATTCGCTCACGCGCGTGGGGGTCGATCTCCACCCGCGCCCCGTGCCGGGCGATGGCAACCA
>JALYZQ010000122.1 GCA_030948805.1 Actinomycetota bacterium
GCGCCGGGCCGTGGTCGGGCGGGCCGCTGGCCGGATTGCTGCCCGGCTCACCGCGCGTCCGCGGCCGAGAAGGCACACGGTCGGTGGCTGACACCGTCATCCTCACCTCGGCGGTGGGCTACGACCCCGCCCGGATCGAACCCTTCTTGCACAGCCTCCGACGTTCGGGATACCGGGGCGACCTGGTGCTATTCGCGGACGCCGCGCTGATAGCCGGCCTACGCGAGCAGTCCAAGCGCCTCCGCATCACGCTGGTTAGGGTCCCGCCCTGGCGCTGGCCGTCCTGGAGCCCGTTGTGGGGCCGCAGTCGCCAGTTGCTGTGGCGATGTCTGCGGGTGTCCTCGCGCGCGCGGCGAGCCGGCCTCGTGCCCGAGGCCTCGGTGCGATGGCTGTTGGGTCTGGTCTACTTCCCGATCGAGGCGAGGTTCGCCCGGTATCGCTCGTTCTTGGACGCCAGCCCCTACGCCCGGGTCCTGATCTGCGACGCCCGCGACGTCCTGTTCCAGCACGACCCGTTCACCGACCTCCCGACTGACGGTCTGGCCGTCGGGCTGGAGACCGACCGCTACACGATCGCAACCGAGCCCCACAACGCCGCGTGGGTGCTGCGCGCCTTCGGGCCCGAGATGCTTGGGCGCATCGGCCATCACCGGGTGTCCTGTGCGGGGGTGACCTACGGAGACGCGGCGGCGATGCAGCGCTACCTGTCGCTGATGGCGTCCGAGGTCAGCCGCATCTCCCCGCGCCAGATCGGGGACGCCACCGGGTTCGACCAGGGGGTGCACAACGTCCTGCTATGGACCGGACGGCTCGGAACCGTGCAGATGCTGCCCACGCTGGAGAGCACGGTGGCGACGCTGAACGCGGTGACCGACGAGGAGATCCGCTTCTCCGCCGAGGGCCGGTGCCTGAACCGAGATGACTCGGAGCCGAGCATCGTCCATCAGTACGATCGGGTCCCCAGCCTGCGATTCGCACTGGCCGAGCGACTGGCGGGCGTCGAGCCGACCGCATCCGAGCCCGGGCAGGTCACCGGTCCCTCCCGAACATGAGCGAAACGCTGTCCCCAGGCGAGCTGACGCCCGAGGGCTACTCCATCGGCGCAGCCGATCTCTCGCGCGGGGGCGCGACCGAGGGCAACGTCCGCCAGCGCGTGGCGCGCGGCGCCATCCTCAACTCGGCCTTTCAGATCGGGCTCTACGGAGTCGGCACGATCGAGCGCGTGCTGGTCGCGACCTGGCTGACCCGCGAGCAATACGGCCTGTTCGGCGTCCTGCTGGCGGCACTGGTCGCGATCGGCTGGCTCAAGCAGGCGGGGATCGGCGACAAGTACATCCAGCAGTCCGAGCCCGACCAGGAGCTGGCGTTCCAGAAGGCGTTCACGATGGAGCTGTGCATGTCCTTGGGATTCCTGGTGCTTGCCACCGCCAGCCTGCCGCTGTTCGCGCTCGCCTACGGACGGCCGGAGATCGTGCTGCCAGGCATCCTGCTGGCCACGATGATCCCGATAACCGCGTTCGAGACCCCGGTCTGGATCCCGTACCGACGCATGGAATACCGCCGCCAGCGGGTGCTCATGGCGGTGGATCCGATTAGCAGCGCGGTGCTCGCAATCGCGCTGGCCGCGGCCGGACTCGGTTACTGGGGGCTGATCATCGGGGGGGTGGCTGGGAGCCTGCTCGGCGCCGTGGTGTGCGTCGCCACCAGCCCGTATCCGCTGCGCCTGCGCATGGATCGCCCGCCGCTACGGGCATACACCAGCTTCTCCTGGCCGCTGGTCGGCTTCGGACTGTGCACCTTCGTCATCGTGCAGGGCACGACGTTCTCGGCCAACCACGCCGTCGGCCTGGCGGGAGTCGGCGTGGTAGGACTCGCCGTCAATCTGAGCGGGATGGCGGAGGGAGTCGACACGATCGTGGGGCAGGCCCTGTATCCGGCGATCTGCGCCGCTGCCCATCGCACCGAGCTCCTGGTCGAGACGTTCGTCAAATCAAACCGGATCGCGCTGATGTGGGCCGTGCCGGCGATGATCGGCCTTGCCCTGTTCGCCGCCGACCTGGTGCACTTCGTCCTCGGAGATCACTGGCGCCCGGCGATCCCGATCCTGATCGCGGTCGCGTTGACCAGCGCGCTGGCCCAGGTGGGGTTCAACTGGTCGATGTTCCTGCGCGCTGTGGACAACACCCGCCCCATCTTCATCGCCGCCCTGGCCGATGTCGCGACCTTCCTGTGCGTGGCGGTGCCGGCGATCCTGAGCTTCGGGCTGGCGGGCTACGCGGCGGGGCTGGCCACGCTGACGGTCGTGCAGGTCGCACTGCGCGGCTGGTTCATGCGTCGCCTCTTTGGCGGCTTCAGCGCCATCGGTCAGCTCTACCGCAGCCTGCTTCCCTCGATTCCGGCGACGCTCCTGGTGCTGGCTGTGCGGCTCGTGGCTCCGGGTCACCGCTCCCTGATCCAGGCGCTGGCCGAGCTGCTGCTCTATGTGCTGGCGTCGGTCGCCTCGACGGTGCTGCTCGAGCGGGCCCTGCTCAGGGAGCTCTGGGGCTATCTTCGTAGTTCCCGGTAACGGGCCCGTCAACATGGCCTACCTCCGTCACCTCCGCCGGCGTCCCCTGCGGCGCACCTCCGCCGATCCGGCCTTCACCCCGGATCCGGTCTCCACGCCGGACCCTGCGCCCCCGCCCGATCAGCCCGCACCTGCCGCTCTCGCCGGCGACCTCGCCTTCAGCCACGCGTCTGACGCCGATCAGGCCATCCTGCGGCGAGCGCTTCCGCACACCATGACCGGCACGCAACGGCTGCTGGCCACGGTGGACGCGGTGCGCTACTGCGCCGCACGGGCGGTAGGTGGCGCGTTGGTCGAATGCGGGGTCTGGCGCGGAGGCTCGGTGCTGGCGATGATCCTCACCCTGCAGGAGCTGGACATCGAGGATCGCGACATCTACCTGTTCGACACCTTCGAGGGGATGACCGAGCCGACCGAGAGCGACGTCTCGCGGTCGGAGGGCTCGGCGCTCGCGATCTGGCGCGCGGCCCGGCAGCGCTCCGTCCGCCCCTGGGAGGAGCTGTTCGGCGAGCGGGTCTTCGACGAGGGGTCGGTGCGAGAGCTGCTACACGGGACCAGCTACCCGCAGGATCGTCTTCACTTCGTGCGAGGACCGGTTGAGCGCACGCTTCCGGCAGCCGCCCCGCCCGAGATCGCCCTGCTGCGGCTCGACACCGACTGGTACGAGTCCACGCGACACGAGCTCGGGTGCCTCTACCCCCGGCTGCGCACCGGCGGGGTTCTGATCATCGACGACTACGGCCACTGGCAGGGCGCCCGCACGGCCGTCGACGAGTACTTCGCTGGGGCCGCTGCGCCGCTACTGAGCCGGATCGACTACACCGGGCGGATCGCGGTCAAGGCCTAGCTCACGCTCGGCGCCGCAGGTACACGGTCGTGTACTGGGATCCGACGTCGAGCAGACGCTCCACCTCGAGCTGCCCCTGATCTGCGGCGCGCTCCAGAGCCTTAATCTCGACGTATGAGCCCCGCCAGGCCCGGTCCGAGAAACGGGCGTCACGGTGAACCAGGGCCTTGGCTCGTTCTCGTATCGAGCGCTGGCCTCGATGAACGCTCGGATCCGTCGACACCTGAAACAGCGCCCACCCTCCGGGCCGCAGAACTCGACCCATCTCGCGGACGTACCGCAACGTGACGGCAGGATCGGGGATGTGCTGGAAGACGACGAACGAGAAGCAGCCGTCGACGCTCGCCGCGGGCAGGACCTCAAGGCTCTCACCGTCACCGTGCAGCCACTCGATGGCGAGCGAGGCGTCGTTGTAGCGCCGCGCCCGGGCCAGCATTTCGCTCGACACGTCGACCCCGTAGACATGCGAAGCGCGCGCGGCGAGAGCGCGGCTGATCCGGCCCACCCCGCACCCGATGTCGACGACGGTCTCGGCCGGGCCTATCGTCAGGCCGACCGCATCCAACAGCGAGTCGACGACCTCCTCGCCCGAGCGCCAGAACTCGTCCTCGTCGGGGTTGTCGTACTCAAGCCGTGTGTCGACGTAGAACAGGGCGTTCTCGCGGGCGCGCTCGTCCCAGAATCGCTCGCTCCTAACGCTGGCCATCGGGAGAGATCGTAGCCGTCGAGACCTTCGACGAACCGGTGCTCGAGCGGCGGCCCAACATCGCCGCTACTCGCCTCCGAGCGGAGGTTGCGCAGCTATCATCGCTCGAGCGGTGGGCCCGGATTCGACAGCGAGCTGCCCGGCCAGGCGCTTTCGCACATGACCGGCCAGCGCCAGATCCCCAAGTTCCACCGCATCTCGCGTACTGCGAACCGGCGGGCCCACGCCCGCCATCCCTATGCGCACCACATCCGCCGCCTGCCGGTCGCCCTGCGCTCGCTCGTACCCCGGCTCGAGCTGGCTGCCGGCAGCCGGGTTCTCGACTACGGCTGTGCCGAGCGTCCGTATCGCGACTTCTTCGGCCCCACGGTCGAGTACGTCGGCGCCGACCTGGAGGGCAACCCCGATGCCGACCTGATCCTGCGCGCGGACGGCTCGGTCCCGGCGCCCGAGCAGAGCTTTGACGCCGTCATCTCCACCCAGGTGCTTGAGCACGTCCAGGACCCGGCTCTGTACCTGGCCGAATGCTTCCGGTTGCTGCGCCCCGGCGGACGCCTGCTGCTCTCCACCCACGGGGTGTTTCCCTACCACCCGGACCCCGTCGACCTGTGGCGCTGGACCTGTGCCGGGCTGCGCCTCGCGGTGCAGGACGCCGGACTGCAGGTGGTCGAGTTCGAGGGGCTGATCGGCATGGCGGCTTCCGGCCTTCAGCTCGTCCAGGACGCCGTCTCCTACCGGATCAGGCCGCGCTGGGTTCCCTGGCTGGCGTTGATGATGCAGCCCCTGGTCGCCTTCGCCGACCGCTTCGAGACCCCCGAGACGCTGGGCTACAACGCCCAGGTGTTCGCGCTTGTCGCCCAACGGCCCCGCTGAGCCGCTGCACGTCGCGTGCGCGGTGGAGGGCGAGGCCTACCTGCGCCACTGCGCGACGATGCTTCACTCGCTGCTCAGCCACCACCCCGGCGCCCCGATCCGGATCGACTGCCTGCACTGCGGCGACAACTCCCCGCGCAGCCGGGCTCGGATCGCGGACATGGTCAGGGCGATGGGTTCTGAGCTCACCTTCCACCAAGTCTCCGACCACTGGGTGTCGGGGCTTCCGGTCAACGGGTTCACCGGGAAGGCCACCTGGTACCGGATCTCGCTCGACCGGCTGCTACCCGACGCCGACCGGGTTCTGTTCTTGGACGTCGATCTGCTTGTGCGAGACTCGCTGGCCCCGCTGTGGGCCGTGCCCTTGCAGGGCGCCGTGGTGGCCGCGGTCACCAACGTCCCGCCGCCGGAGTTCCGGGCGTACACCGAGCGCCCCGAGCTCGGGGGCGATCGCTACTTCAACGCTGGCGTGCTCGTCATCGACCTCGCCCAGATCCGCCGCGACGGGGTGGGCGACGAGTTGCGGGCGTTCGCCCGGGCCAACGCGGCCCGCCTGCAGTGGCGTGACCAGGACGCGCTCAACGAGGTCCTGCATGGGCGCCGCCTGCCCCTGCACCCCCGCTGGAACTTCATGAACTCGATGGCCGTCTACCCGCAGGCGCGCGACTACTTCGATCAGGGCGAGCTGGAGAAAGCCCGTCGGCACCCGGCGATCCGGCACTTCGAAGGACCCGGCCTGAACAAGCCATGGCACCTGCTCTGCGATCCGGCCATGCGCCGGCTCTACGCTCGCCATCGCGCACAGACGCCATGGCGGCGCGCCCCTGTCGCCGGCGCCACGCCGATGAACCTGGGGCGGCTGGCCCGGCGCCGCTTCGGCTACATGTAGCCGACCGGGCGCATCCCTACCGGCGGCGCATCCAGCCGACCGGGTGGTGGGAGGCCAGAAAGCGGGTGTTGCGCTCGTGGTCGTATTCGAACTCGGGGTGCCGGGCTAGGAACTCGCGGTTGGCGCCCAGGGGCCCGGGACGACCGTCGGCGAAGATCATCAGCTGGTCGATGATCCCGTCCTGACTGAGCAGATAGCTCCCCGGAGTAACCAGCGGCGCGTAGGCCTCGAGCTCCCGAGCGACGTGGTCCTCGGCGTGGTCGGCATCGAGGATCACCATGACCGGGCCGTCGACCCCAGCCGCGACCTCGCGCACGCGCTCGATCACCGAGGGATCCACCGAGCTGCCCTGGATGAACTCGATCCGCGGATGGTCGAGCTGGTGCAATCGCTCGACGTCGACCGTGATCACGTGGCCGGCACCGAGCAGGTCCATCAGATTCGCGTAGAACAAGGCCGAGCCGCCACGGTTGGTGCCGGTCTCGATCAGCAGCGCGGGCCTGACTTCCGAGATCGTCTCCTGGCTCGTCCACAGATCCAGGACGTTCTGCCAGACGGGAACACCGAGCCAGGTGGTCGCCTCGAAGTTGCCCGTCTTGGCGATCAGGTCGTTGAGAAACAGCCTCGCGACTGGCCTGCGGCCGGTCCGCTCCCAGACACGAAACAATCCGCGGAGGGTGGCCGCGCGCACGCGATCACGTGCTTGCGGCTGAGCTGAGCCGGTCACGATCGCGGGACCTTACAAGACTGGGGCGCCGGCGAAACCGTGCTCAGACAGCGAGTCCGGCCCGGCTACCGGCCGCTCAGCCCGGGATCAGGCCGTCGCCCAAAAACTCGGTCCGCGCCTCGGCCAGCGACACGTCGGGCGGGGGCAAGATGATGTCCGAGCCGGTCAACTGGTCTTCGGGGAGTGGCTTACCCTTGTCGCGCACATAGTCCAGCAGGCGGGTGAAGACGTCGTGGAAGCCGTCCTCACTGGCCGTCTCGCAGGCTGAGACGGCCTCGTTGTCGAGCTCGTTGAGCCCGGGGACGTCGCTGTCGGGGACCTCGTACTGGCCTTCGGTGGAGATGCGGACGATCATCCGGACTGGCCCTGGCCCGGCGCCGCGCCCTCGCCGCCGCCGCTCCCCGCGCCCAGCTGACCGCCAGAGCCGCTGCCCGAGCCGAGCTCAGCCTTCATCTTGGCCAGATCGGAGTCGACCTCACTGGTGCTCGAGAGCTGCTTGAGCTGGCGGTCGATGTCATCCTCGCCGGAGCCGAGCTGCGTAAGGTCCTCGAACGTGCCCGCCTGCTCCAGCTCCTGCACGGCGTCGGCCCGAGCCTTCATGTTCTCGGTCTTGTCCAGTGCCCGCTGCATGGCCAGGCCGACGTCGGCCATTTCCTCACCCACGCCCGTCGCGGCCTCAGAGATCTTGACCTGGGCCTCGGCCGCCGAGTACTGGGCCTTGATGACCTCCTTGCGCGAGCGGAACTGCTCAATCTTGGCCCGCAGCTTCTGCTCCGAGGCGGTCATCTGGTCCTGCTGCTGCTCGAGCTGGGCGACCTGGGAGTCCAGCGACTGCAACTCGGTCTGGGCGACGTTCTTGCGCTCCAGGGCCGTTCGCGCCAGCTCCTCATTGCCCGCGGCCAGCGCCTGGCGCGCCTGGGAGTCGAGCTTGACGACCTGCTGCTGGAGCTTCTCCTCCTGGAGCTGGAGACGCTTCTTCGACGTCACGACGTCGGCGATGCCCTTCTTGACGTTCTGAAGCAGCTCAACCTGCGTCTGGTAGCTGTACTCGAGCGTCTCGGACGGATCCTCGGCGCGGTCGAGCAGTTTGGAGATCTTGGCTTTGACGACGGTGGACATGCGCCCGGAAAGGCCCGGCATCGCATCCTCCTTGGGCAGTGGCTGGACTGTCGCACCTAGGGTACCGAGCGTCGGGCCGGGCGTCGGCGGGGAGAACTTAGGATCACGTCGGTGGAGCCCAAGGCGGTATCGGACTCATGCGCGATCCTGGCGCACTGGATGGGTGTCAATGACGCCAATAGCGCCGGCAACATCCACGGCGGCACGATCATGAAGCTGGCCGATGAAGTCGCCGGTCTGGCCGCGATCAAGTACGCACGCCAGTCGGGTGGTGACGGTGGGAATGGACCGGATGGACTTCCCGGTCCGACTCGCAGCGGCTAAAGGGTGGCTGGGTGACGCGCCAGGAAGGCGCGGTGGTGACGCAGCAGCGGGTGCCAGCGCGGCCCGGTACCCGGAGCCGGGTGCGGATCCCCCTCGTTGGAGGTGTCCAGGCGGATGCCCGCCACCTGGAGGAAGGCGTGACCGGCGTTGGTGTAGACCGTGACCCACCGCCCCACGCCGCGTCGACCCCAGCTCTCAAACCCGGTTGAGTCCATCGAGGCCGGCAGGAGCCTGGCGGCGTGCAGGACGTAGGACACCGAGCCCGAGCAGTCGTAGCCGGCGGCGTTCCAGAAGCCGTGGCCGCCACCCCAGACATAGGGCTTGCGACGAATCTTGTCACCGGCCCAGATGATCCGTTTGACCTGGATCGGGGCGTAGGTCGGCGCGTAGGCCACGCCGTGGATGATGCGGGCTCGACTCCCGACCACGGTCGGGTGCACAAGCGTGCTGGGGGCGGACTGCGGCGCAGTCATCCCGACGCCACCGGCTCCGGGGCTGCTGGAGGTCGAACTGTCGCCGCCCGAAGCCCGGGCGGTTCCGGTGAAGGCCAGCAGCACGAGTACGGGTACGAAATAGCGTAGGAAGCGCAAGGATCTCTCTCTCGTCGGCCGGCGGGGTTAGCTGTCGGGCTGGCGCTAAAAGAGCCTGCGCCTCCCGCGGATGACCGCGGGATTAGCCCCATGGGGACGGTGTGGGTCCCCCGCTCCGCGGTTTTGAAGCCCGCGGATTAGGCGTTGCGGCAATATACACATCGCTTCGGCGCGCCGCCAGACGCCTGCACGGTGGCTGTGCAGCCGCTTGGGGGTGGGCGCTCAGGAGCAGCGCCGGGGATCAGGGGGCTCGGTAATGTCCGCGCGCATGCGACGGCGGCGGCTCGTGATCCTCCTCGGCGCCGTCATGGCGCTGTCGGGCTGCGGCGGAACCAAGCTCCTGCGCTCGACCGCATCCTCGACGATCACCGTCGGTATCGCCACCAACTCGCCGTCGGGCAACCAGCGCCTGGGCTTCCCGATCCTGGCCACCAAGAACACCACACGTGTGGCCGGCCCCAATCCCGTGGCCGACGCCGCCGGTGTGGCCCTGGCCGTCTATCCCTCGTCGGCGCCGGGAACCCATCCTGGCGCCGTCACCCTGGCGCCGACCAGCGACTGGCAGGCGGCGATCGCAGCCTCGGTGCTCATGGCGCCGCCGATCCGGGCCCCCATCCTCCTGGCGCCCAGCGGCGGGCTGCCTTCAGAGACGGCGCAGGCGCTCAGGCAGCTGGCTCCCACCGGATCCGGTTCGGCGGGGGGGGCCCAGGTCATCCGGGTCGGCCCCGTGGCCGCAGCCCAGGGGCTGCGCAGCGCCGCGATAGGCGGCACCGACCCCTACGCCTTGGCCGCCGGCATCGATCGCTTCGTCACCGCCGCCCAGGGGAACTCCAGCCACGATGTGGTCATTGCTTCCGCCACCAGCCCGGCCTACGCGATGCCCGCGGCCGGCTGGGCCGCCGAGAGCGGCGACCCCGTCCTGTTCGTGGGCAAAGCTGGCGTGCCGGCGCCAACCCGTGAGGCGCTGCTGGCCCATCAACGCCCCCACATCTACGTGCTCGGGCCGGCGAGCGTGATCAGTGACGCGACCTTCTCCCAGCTGCGCAAGTACGGGACGGTCAAGCGCGTGGGAGATACGGATCCGGCCGCCAACTCCGTGGCCTTCGCCACCTACCGCGACCCGGCCTGCGTCTCCCAGCAGCCTTGTGCCCACGTCCCCGGGAGCTTTGGATGGGCCATGCGTAGCCCTGGCCACGGCTACGTCCTGCTCAACTCCAGCCGGCCGCTCGACGCCGCCGCCTCCGCCGCGCTCTCGGGCAGCGGCACCTTCGGCCCCCAGCTGATCGTCAACAGCGCCTCTACCCTTCCCCATGCGGTGCTCGACTTCTTCCTCAACTACGCCACGCCGGGCTATAACCAGTTGGGCCCTACGGCAGCGGTCTACAACCACGGCTGGGTGATCGGCGACGGGAGCGCGATCTCAGTGCCCGCTCAGGCCGAAATGGACCACCTGCTCGAGGCCGTACCCCAGAGCACGAAATGAGCCAGGCTGAGCATCCCGACCGCATCAGCGCCGACCACACGGCGACGGTGGAGGACGTGCGCCAGCTGATGGGCGCCTCCACGCCCCATTTCGCGCTCCAGCTCCGAGAGCGCATCCGGGTGCTGATCCGCCAGCTGCCCGAAGGTCATCCCGCGCGCACCGAGGGTGAGCGCGAGATCGCCCGCCTGGACAGGATTGCCTACGTGGGCGAGGTCCGCGGGCACGCCGCCGAGCCCGGGCTGACGCCGATGCCCAGCGTTGGCCGCGAGCCGGCCCCTGAGTGACGGAGGATCGCCACATAGCGGTAGTCGGGCTGGGCCGGGTCGGGCTTCCGCTCGCGCTGTGCTTCGCCGACCGGGGACTGCGGGTGCTGGGCATAGACCACGACGCGCAGCTGCTGAGCTCGTTGCGGGCCGGGAAGATGCCGTTTGAGGAAGCGGGCACGCAGACGCTGCTGGACCGCGTACGCGAATCCGGGCGCCTGGAGCTGGCTGAGCGTGCCGCCGACGCCGCCCAGGCGCAGGACATCGTGATCACGATCGGCACCCCCTCCTTCTCGCACGTGGAGAGCGACCTGCGTCAGGTGCGAGCGGCTGTCGATGACCTGCTGCCGGTGCTGAGACCGGGCCACGCGTTGATCCTGCGCTCCACGATCGCGCCGGGGACGACCGACTTCGTGGCCGGCTATCTGGCCAAGCGCCGCGGGCTTCGTGTCGGGGAAGAGGTGTTCGTCGCCCACGCTCCGGAGCGAATCGCCGCGGGACGCTTCGTGGAGGAGATCACGACGCTGCCGTGCATCATCGGCGGGGTGGGAGAGAGCTCGACGGAGCGAGCGGCCAGCCTGTTCGAGGTCTTCGGAGCCCCGATCGTCAGGACCACCCCCGTGCAGGCTGAGCTGGCCAAGATCTGGACCAACATCTTGCGCTACGCCACCTTTGCCCTGCCCAATCTGCTCATGATGGACTGTGAGAGCTACGGGGCCAACGTATTCGAGGTCATCGAGCTGATCAACCACGACTACCCGCGCGGCGGAATCGCGATGCCCGGCCTGACCGCGGGAACCTGCCTGCGCAAGGACTTCGCCTTCTCGGAGGAGCGCTCCCACGCCCCGGGCATGCTCCTGGCGGTCTCCCGCGTCAACGAGGGCGTGCCGCTGTTCCTGGTCGAGGGGATCAAGCGGCGGATCGGGTCGCTGCACTCCCGCAAGGTCGGCGTGCTCGGGCTGACCTTCAAGCGCGATACCGATGACGAGCGAGATTCTCTGTCGCCCAAGCTGATCCGCCTGCTGGAGCGCGAGCTGGCCGACGTTGCCGTCTGTGACCCCCATGCCGCGACCCCCACGCAGCCGCTGGTCGACACCGTCAGCGATGCCGACGTGGTCATCGTGGCCACCAACCACTCGGCCTTCGAAAGGCCGGAGACCCTGCGCCAGATCAGAGAGCGGGCCTCGGCGGAGTGCCTGATCGTCGACCCCTGGAACTGTCTTGGCACCGGACAGGTGTTCCTGTACGCGGCCGAGGCGCCGGCCTTGGTGGCGCCCGCGGCGCCCCTGCGCGCGGACGCCGACCGCTGATGGCGCGCGTGCTCGTCACCGGGGGCGCCGGCAACATCGGCGCCGCGGTCGTCCGCCGTCTTTTGCGTGATCCGGCCTGGGAGGTTCGGGTATCAGATCATCGCGAGGCGCCGGACTGGATGCTGGAAGGGTGCGAGCGCCAGCTGGGCGACCTGCGAGACCTTGAGGTGGCCCGCCAGGCTGTGGAAGGGTGCTCCCACGTCATCCATCTGGCGGCGATCGTGGGCGGCATCGCCAACTTCCACAAGCTTCCGTTCACGCTCACCGAGGTCAACAACGCCCTGACTGGCTCGATCGTCCACGCGTGCGTCGAGCACGGGGTGCAGCGCTTCACCTACGTGTCCTCGTCCATGGTCTTCGAGCGCGCGACGGAGTTCCCGACCACCGAGGAGCACCTCGAAGTCTGCCCACCTCCGCGCTCGGCCTACGGCTTCTCAAAGCTCTCCGGGGAGGTCTACACGCGCGCCGCCCATGATCAGCACGGGCTTCGCTACACGATCTGCCGCCCGTTCAACGCCTACGGTCCCGGGGAGCTTCCGGACGCCAATGAGCCGGGGATTGCCCACGCCGTCCCGGATTTGATCGCCAAGGTTCTCGCTGGGCAGCGTCCGCTTCAGATCTTCGGCAGCGGAGAGCAGACCCGCACACTGACCCATGTCGATGACATCGCCGACGGGATCGTCACTGCCATGTCCTCCCCGGCGGCTGAGAACGAGGACTTCAACATCTCCGCCTCCGAGGAACTGAGCATCGCCACTCTGGCCGGGCTGATCTGTGAGGCCTGCGGCGAGGATCCCGACGAGCTCCGCCTCAGTCGACAGCCGAGCTTTGCCGTCGATGTCCAGCGGCGCTGGCCCTCGGTGACCAAGGCCCGGGAGCGGCTGGGCTGGGAGGCCCGGGTCCCGCTGCGCCAGGGGCTAACCGACACCGTGGACTGGCTGCGCAAGCAGACTGATCGGGCGCCGGAGGGCAGTGAGCCGGCAGACGTGTCCCGAGGCTGACCGCGCGAATGGGCTCCGGCGCGGGTCACATCCATCGCGCCGCCGCGGTCGGCTTTGCCCGAGCCGGTGCCGACTATGAGCAAGGCCGACCGGGCTATCCGCCGGCGGCAATGGCCCGGCTGGCCGCTGAGCTCGGACTCGGACCGGGCCGGGTGGTCCTGGACCTGGCCGCCGGCACGGGCAAGCTGACCCGGGCCGTCGCGAGCACCGGCGCGGAGCTGGTCGCCGTCGAGCCGGTGGCGGACATGCGCGCACAGCTCCAGCTCTCTCTGCCGCAGGCCTCAGTCCTGCCGGGGACTGCTGAGAGCATTCCGCTGCCGGCGGCGAGCGTCGACGCCGTGGTGGTCGGGCAGGCCTTTCACTGGTTCGACGCCCCGGCGGCGGCGCGGGAGATACACCGGGTGCTTCGCCCCGGCGGAGCGCTGGCGGTGACCTGGAACGCCTGGAACGAGAGCGTGCGCTGGGTCAAACGAGTTCAGGCGCTGGTCCACGAGCACGTCCACGGCGCCCCGCAGCAGCGCACCAGCCGCTGGCCCCAAGAGCTCGCCCGAACCGGTCTGTTCTCCGAGCTCGGGCGCGAGACGTTCGGCAACCCGGTGCACGGAGACCTGGACAGACTCAAGGCTCAGGTGGCTTCGGTGAGCTATATCTCGGCTCTGGACCCGGCTGGGCGCGGTCGAGTCCTGGAGGCCGTGACGCAGATCGTCACTGAGGATCCGCAGACCCGGGGGCGCGCGACGTTCGACATGCCCTACATGACCACCCTCACGTGGTGGCGGCGCTGCTGAGCGCCGGCTGTATTGCGAGCCAAATCAGGACCGAGCACACGGGCCGGGAGTTGTACAAGATGTACAACTGCGACTCCCTCACCTGATCCAGTTCCGTCTTGCGCTGTCCAGTGCGCACACGTAACTTTCACCGCCTTGGACACCACCGCCACTCCCCCGCCCACCCCGGCCGCCACGCCGCTCGACGCGGCGCCGGGTCACAAGGGCCTCAAGCCAGACGCGCTGGGCTACATCTCGAACCTGGTCATCGCGATCGCGTCCACCGCGCCCGCGTACAGCCTGGCCGCCACGCTCGGCTTCATCGTCGCCGTGGGCGGGGTCGGCGTGCACGCGCCGGCCGTGCTGATCGTCTCGTTTATCCCGATCCTGTTCGTGTCCGTCGGGTATCGCTTCTTCAATCTCGCCGACCCGGACGCCGGGACAACGTTCGCGTGGGTGACGCGGGCGTTCGGGCCGCAGCTCGGTTGGATCAATGGCTGGGCGATCTTCCTCGCCGACATCATCGTGATGGCCTCGCTGGCCGCGATCGCCAGCAACTACACCTTTCTCCTGTTCGACTCCACGGCAACCCCGTCGAACTTCCTGCTCATCGTCGGCGCCGTGGTCTGGATCGCGGTGATGACGTGGATCTGCTACCGCGGCATCGAGCTCTCGGCCCGCGTGCAGACCGTCCTGCTGAGCTTCGAGATCGTCACGCTCGCACTGTTCACGGTCGTGGCGCTGATCAAGGTCTACGCGAACAGCCCGGCGCATTCGCTCCAGGTGTCGGCGTCGTGGTTCAACCCGTTCGACCTGAGCTGGGGGGCGCTGGTCGACGGGGTCCTGCTGGGGATCTTCATCTACTGGGGCTGGGACTCGGGAGTCGCGGTCAACGAGGAGTCGCGTGACCGCAGGCACGGACCGGGGAAGGCCGCGGTCGTCTCCACGCTCGTGCTGCTCTTGATCTACGTCGCCGTCAGCGCGGCCGCGCAGTCCTACCACGGCCCGAGCTTCCTGTCGGGGAACTCGACCGACGTCCTCAACGCGCTCGGCGGCCAGGTCTTCGGCTCCCCGCTGGACAAGCTGATGATCATCGCCGTGCTCACCTCGGCCTCGGCGTCGACGCAGACGACGATCCTTCCCACCGCTCGCACCACTCTGTCGATGGCGCGCTGGAACGCCATCCCGGAGGCCTTCGGGCGCGTGCACCCACGCTTCTTCACCCCCACCTTCTCGACCGTGTTGATGGGTGCCCTGTCGATCGTGTGGACGGTCGCCCTGCTGGCCTTTAACCCGAGCCAGAACGTCCTCGGCGACGCGGTCGCGGCCCTCGGCTTCGCGATCTGCTTCTACTACGGCTTCACGGGTCTGGCCTGCGCCGCATACTTCCGGCGCGACCTGTTCAAGAGCGTG
>JALYZQ010000230.1 GCA_030948805.1 Actinomycetota bacterium
GTCCACGTCGGGTCGCGGCTCGAACATCTCGTCGGTCACAGACGCTGACTTGATGCGGTCAAGACGGAAGTGGCGCACGCTGTCGCGCGAGGGGTCGAAGCTGGCCAGGTACCACCCCTCGCGCCCGTTGATGAGCGCGTAGGGCTCGACACGACGGGTGGAGAACTCGTCCTCGTTCTCCTTGTAGTACTCGAACGAGAGCAGGCGCCGTCCGGCGATGGCCCGCGACGCCGCCCCCGCGATCTCGGAGTCGTCGCCGCCGCGCGTGGCGAACTGAAGCCCCTCATGAACGGGATCCTCGCCCAGGGCGGCGATCACCTTCTCGCGGACCGAGGTCAGCGACCCCTCCGGTATGTGCTCCCCGATGAGGTCAATGGCCGCCACCAGCGCCTTGGCCTCGACCGGCAGCAGGCGCGCGGGGCGGGCAAACGAGTCGCCGTAGGGCTCGGGGTCGACCTCGATCGTGCCGTCGGAATGGATCTCGGCGTACAGCACGTAGGTGCCGGCACCGAAGTTGACCACGTTGAGGACCGCGACGTCCTCGCGCAGCTCCTGCTCGGAGACCTTGAGCGCCGTGCATATCTCGCTGGAGCTGAGCAGCCGTCCCGCGCGTCCGGCGTCGATCAGGATGCTGGCCAGCGTCACCAGGCGGGCAAAGCGCTCGGGCCGGATGGCCGCGTCGGGACGGTTGCCGTTGGTTTCCTCGGCGCCGGAGCGGCGCTCGGCGGGGCCGGCGACAGCGGCTGCGTCTGCGGTCACGCCGTGATCCGGGCTGACGACCTTGGTCACCTGAGGCTCGCCGGAGTGGCGCTCGATCATCAGGCTGACCCGGTCGCGGAGCTCTGACACCAGCTCGGGCGGACCGACGACGCGCGCGTTCTCTCCCAACCCAAGGGTCCAGGCGATCAGCTGGCGGGCGTTGGCGTACTGGGTCGAGAACAGCCGATCTCCGGGGTCCGCGTCCTCGCCGGCGGGCTGGATCTCGCCGTATCGGCCGAAATGGCGTTCGATCTGCCAGGCGATTCGCTGGCTGATCCACACCTCGGCCGTGCCCACCGGCTCGCCGAACTGCCAGTCAATGCGGTTGGCGTATGCCCGGGGGTCAAAGTTGGCCGGGCGCTGGAAGTCGTGCTCGGCCTTGGTGGCGTAGCCGACCTTGCCGCGGATGCGCGACAGGCGAAAGACCCGGATCGCGCTGCGCTCGTGCGAGCGCCCGACGACGTAGAACTGACCTCCCTGGTAGAGCAGCTGATAGGGATCGACCCGCCGCGGTCCGACCTCATCGCGCTCCATCGTGTGGTAGGCGAAGAGGATCGTCTTGCGGCGAAAGATCGCCGTCTCGATCTTGGCCAGGCGCTGGGAGATGTCGTGACCGCCGGCCGATCCGGTGATGCCCAGCGCGACGGTGCTCTGCTCAGGCGCGGCCAGCGGGCTGGGGCGCCCCCAGGAGATCTGCTGGAGGGCCAGCCGCAGCGGCTCGGCATAGGCGAACTCGCCGTCCAGGAGGGCCAGCGCCGTCTGCAGCGCCGCCAGCTCCTTGTCGGTGAAGGCGATCGCAGGCAGATGGAAGTTCTCCGGCGGCAGCGAGTAGTTCTCCTGCTCGACCAGGCCGTCCACCGGCTTTTCGATCGCCAGGGCGATACCGAGCGCCTCCAGCTCAGAGCGATCGGCGTAGAAGCGCCGGGCGAATGCGTCCTCGTTCATGACGCTGTAGCCCTCAACGTCGCGTCTGATCTCCGGGGCGGTGACGGGGCGACGCTCGGCCATCAGATAAGAGATCAGGGACAGCTGCCGGATCAGCTTCTCGGTGTCCTTGGCCATGCCAGTGCACTCTAGTCGCGGGCGCCTGGGCGCAGCCCGACTCAAGGCCAACGCTGCGCAATTTGCGCAGAATTGGATCTACCCGGGACGGCATCGTCACAGCCGACGAATCACCGCCTCCGCGGCCCCTGCGGTACCCCGGGTCAGGCGGCGCGGCGCTGCGCGACCGGCAGCTCGGCGAAGTACGCCCCGCCGCCGATGCCCTTGTCAAATGCTGACCACCGCTCACCCGAGGCCATGGCCTTCTCCAGCCGGTCAAAGCTGCCCAGACGCCCGCCCAGGTTGTCGATCATGTGCACCAGCGTGGCCTCACGGGTGCACGGAACCACTGGGCTGCCGTGCTCGAGCGAGCCATGGTGGCTGAGGATGATGTGCAGCACGGCCTCGGCGCTGGCGGCGGGGAAGCCGTCGAGCTCCTCGATCGCCCGTCGCACGCGGAAGTAGCCCAGCGCGATCTCTCCGAACAGGCGTCCCTGGTCTGACATCTCGATCGCCTGCCCGCGCATCTCGTAGGCCTCGAGCTTGCCGATGTCGTGCAGCAGTGCTCCGGTGACGGCAACGTCGCGATCCAGCCCCGGAAACGTGGCCGAGATGGCCCCGACGGCCTGCGCCACCCCCAGCGAGTGCTCGAGCAGGCCGTGGCGATAGGCCTGGTGGTAGCGCTTGGCTGCCGGGCTATCCCGGTAGCGCGGCCACAGTCGCGAGTGCTCCCCCAGCAGCATGCTGAGCAGCCGTTGCAGGTGCGGGTTGCGAATCGTGGTCACGAGCTCGCGCAGGTCGGTCTCCATCTGCGCCGCGGTGCGCGGGGGTCCGTCGACCAGCTCGTCGGGGTCATACTCGTCTTCGGCCACGGGACGGATGGAGTCCACCGTGAGCTGGGCTCCGAAACGCTCGTGGCGAGCGCAGCGCCCCGTCACCCAGACCGCGGTCCCGGTCAGGCAGGCCGCGCGAACCTGGGCGGCGTCGACGGTGACGATCGCCGAGACCACCCCGGTGCGATCGCCGAGGGAGAGCTCGAGCCATTCAGAGCCATCTCGGCGGCGGCGCAGCTCGGCGCCGCGGACCAGCAGCGGCTGATCGATCAACAGGCCGTCTTGGAACTCCCGCACCAGCATTGGGGGCGAAGATAGACCGGCCTGCGGACGGCTCCAGAAGCCGCAAACTGCGGCCGATTATCACTCCACAGCCAAGCGCCGAAGCACGGCTCGGCTCGTCGTGGCTGCTGAGCCCGGAGATCGGAAACCATAGGATTAGAGAGCAATGGAGCCTGAGACGGTTAGGGAAGACCGGGGCCGGCGGTGATCCAACCCCTATTTGAGCATCGTCCGACGCTTGCCGGCTACCGCACACGGGTGCTCGAGCTGGAGGGCGACGGCATTCCCATCCTGCTCCTGCACGGCTACGCCGATAGCGCCGACACCTGGCGTCAGACGTTGGCCCTGCTGGCCCGCCGCGGCCGCCGGGCAGTTGCGGTCGATCTGCCCGGCTTCGGGACCGCCGATCGCCTGGCCCCAACGCCGATCCTGCCCCAGCTCGATGAATTCGCCGCCGCCGCGACGCGCTACGCCGCCGGCTCGCAGCACCTTCCCGTGATCGCCGTAGGCAACTCCCTGGGGGGTTGCGTGGCCCTACGGCTGGCTGAGCGACACGGTGACCGGCTGGCCGGGGTGGTGGGCGTCGCGCCGGCCGGATTGGAGATGAGCCGCCTGCTCCACCTCGTCCAACGAGACCCGATACTGCGCTCGCTGGTGGCGCTGCCCACGCCGGTGCCGTCGGTCGTGCTGCGCTCTGCCGTGGCCCGGCTCTACCTCCAGTTCGCCTTCGCGGTCCCGGGCGCGATCGACCCCGGGGTGGTGACGGCCTTCACCTACCACCACCGCAAGCGCTCCCGGGTGGCTCACTACCTCGACACGGCACACCGTCTCCTGCCCGAGCTGCGCAGTCCGTTTGAGCTGGAGCGAATTGCCGTCGCCGTCCTCTTGATCTGGGGCGATCGTGACCGGTTGGTGTTCGCGCGTGGGGCCGAGCGGGTCCTCGACGCCGTGCCCGATGCTCGTTTGGAGCTGCTGGAGGGCGTCGGTCATTGCCCCCAGGTCGAGGCTGCTGAGCGCTTCACCCAGCTACTGATGGAGTTCGCCGATGAGCGTGCGCAGACCTCGGCTGCGGGCTGAGCCCGGCCGTGACCTCCGCCCATGGGACCGTGGTCAGAGCCCGATTGGGTGGCGGACCGAGAACGCGCTCAGGTTCTCGTCCGGGCGCCGGTCTGACCACCGCGACCCCGTCTCGGCCAGGGCGACGGTGTCGAAGCGCAGGCCGGCTACGAACATGAAGGTGTGGCCGGCGTTGGCGAAGATCGTGATCCACTTGCCGGCTCCGGCCTGTCCGTAGCCCGCCAGCCGACCCGAGGTCACGGTCTGGTTGAGCAGGCCCGCGGCCGCGAACACATAGCTGATCGAGCCCGAGCAGTCATAGGCCGTGTCCTCGTAGGT
>JALYZQ010000234.1 GCA_030948805.1 Actinomycetota bacterium
GGAGGAGGGGCGGCGCGCGTCGAAGTGGGGCGCAACCGAGGGTTTTTCGTCGGAGCCAGCATCGGGCGATGGTGCCAACCGCTTTTCGGCCTTTGGCTTAAGGCCTCCTGAGAGGTCCCTCATGAAGACCTAAGATGACAAGCTGAGAGCACCCTCATCAAGGGTAGAGGCTCTATTGATGACCGCAACTTACCTTCCTGCACGATGACGTCTCCGAGACGAGGTCCCGCCACCCCGTGGCCCACGCCCGGGCGTACGGTGGCCGCCCCCGCGTCGGGGGCTGGCTATTCGCGCCTGGCGGGCCCCGACGCGGGCCCGGTGCTGGCTTCGCGCGGGCGCCTCACGGCTGCCCTGGTCACGGCCCGGCCCCGGCAATGGATCAAGAACGCATTGGTCATCGCCGCACCCGGAGCAGCGGGGGCGCTCGGTCACAACGGCGTGCCGGCCCGCGTGGCGGCGGCCTTTGTCGCCTTCTGTCTGATCTCGGCCGGGATCTACGCGCTCAACGACTGCCGCGACGCCGCCGAGGACAGACTGCACCCCCGGAAGCGCTTTCGTCCCGTTGCCGCCGGGGAGCTGTCGCGCCGGGACGCCAGCGCTCTGGGCGTGGCCTGGTTGGTGCTGGGACTCGGGTTGTGCTTCGCGATCCGTCCGCTGCTCGGCGCCGTGGGCCTCGGGTATGTGGCACTGACGCTCAGCTACACGCTGGTCTGGCGCCATGTGCTGCTGCTCGACATCGTCGTCGTCGCGGCCGGGTTCGTACTGCGAGCGCTGGCCGGGGGCGTGGCGGCCCCGGTCACCCTGTCGCGCTGGTTCGTGCTCGTGGTCACCGCAGCGGCGCTGTGCGTCGCCGCCGGCAAGCGTCACGGAGAGCTGCTGCGGATCGAGCGTCAAGGCCCAGGTCACGCCCAGGGACGACGGGTCATGCAGGGCTACAGCCAGGGTGGCCTGCGCCTCCTCCTCGCCGGCAGCGGGGGTTGCGCGCTGTTCGCCTACTGGGTCTGGGCGTTTGCGCTGCCCGACGTCGACGGCGTGCCGTGGCGTCCTTTGACCGCGATTCCCTTCACGGTGTGCCTGCTGCGCTACGGCGCCCGGGTCCGAGGCGGCGGCGGTGAGGCTCCTGAGGAGATGGTCCTCACCGATCGGGTCATGCTTCTCGGCGGCCTGGTCTGGGTGCTGCTGTTCGCGTTCAGTGTCCATGCCACAGGCTGATCTGGTCGCGCAGCGGCCCGCGGCGGGCCCCCCCGCGACCGCGGCCGGCGCTGCCCTGAACGGCTGGGGGGGTGGTCCTCGCGTCCCGGTGACGCTGCTGCGCCCGTCCACGCTGGAGGCGCTCCAGGAGGCCGCGGCCCAACCGGGTCCGGCGGGCTCGATCGCGCGGGGGATGGGCCGCAGCTACGGCGACGCCGCCCAGCGTCAGGGCGGTCGGGTTCTGCAGACCACCGAGCTGCGCCGCTTCGAGCTCGACGCCGAGAAGGGAACCGTGACCGCCCAGGCGGGCGCGACCCTGGCCCAGCTGCTGGCCGCCGCTCAAGCCGCCGGCTGGGTGCTCCCCGTCGTCCCGGGCACCCAGCATGTGACCGTCGGGGGCGCGATCGCCGCTGACATCCACGGCAAGAACCACGGCACCGTGGGGACGTTCGGCAGCCACATCCAGGCCCTGGGCCTGCTCACCTCGGGCGGAGAGGTGCTCGAGCTCACACCCGGCCAGGGGGGGGACGTATTGGCAGCCACCCTGGGCGGCATGGGCCTGACCGGGGTCATCCTGTGGGCCCGGATCAAGCTGCGGCGCCTGCACAGCGCGTCCCTGGCCGTCGACACCGATCGCGTGCAGCGGCTGGACGATGCGCTGGCGTTGCTCGACGGTCCCGGCGGCCCTCACCGGGTGGCGTGGCTGGATCTACTCAGCCGCCGCCTGGTCCGGGGGGTGGTGACGCGCGCAGAGCATCTCATCCAGGAGCCTCCGGGCCATGACCGGCCGGGACACACGACCGTGGCGGCCCGGCTGCAGATCCCGGCTCGCTGGCCCGGGGGCTTGTTGCGCCCGGGCCTGATCCGGGCTTTTAACGAGCTGCGCTATCGCCGCACGCCGCGCCGGCAACTGGGCCACGTGGAGAGCTTCGCCACCCACATGTTCCCCCTCGATGTGCTCGACGCGTGGCCGCGGCTCTACGGGCCGTCGGGCTTCGTGCAGTACCAGTGCGTACTCCCCCGCGGCCAGGAGCGTGCGCTCGAGGACCTGATCGTGCGGCTGCGCCGCTCCCCGGTGCCCTGCTACCTCGCCGTGCTCAAGGACTTCGGCCCCGCCAATCATGCGCCGTTGTCCTTCCCGATCGCGGGCTGGACACTGGCTCTGGACATGCCCCGCGCCGCCCCCGGCCTGGAGATGCTGCTGCGCGGCTTCGACGAACTCGTGGCCGCGGCCGGCGGCCGCGTCTACCTGGCCAAGGACTGGCGCCTGCGCCCTGAGGCCATGACGGCCATGTACCCGCGGCTGGGCGAGTGGCGAGCCATACGTGACGCCGTGGACCC
>JALYZQ010000227.1 GCA_030948805.1 Actinomycetota bacterium
AGCCAGAACGCGCGCGCGTCCTGGACCAGCTCGGTCGACACCGCGTAGGCCGCCCGCAGGAGCCGCCCTTGGTCAGGTGGGGCGGGAAGTGCAGAGAAGCGATGGCGGCCCGTGCGGGCTGAGATGATCAGCGCAGGACGGTGGCCGGAGTCCCGGCGGCGCGGGCCCTGGCCACTGACGCGAAGCAGCGACTTCGAAGGCCCGGTGACGACGTGCTCGAAGTCCCTGACTTTTATGGCTGGCCATGCATCGGACACTTGTCCGAGCGATTGTAGGTCGGTCAGCCGAGCAAGTCGCCGAGCGCGGACTGGGCGGCAGCCAGCACCGCCTCCGGAGAGCCGGATGCGTCCAATGTCCGTATCCGGCCTGGATCAGCGGATGCCAGCGCGTCGTAGCCGGCGGCGACCCGGTCAAAGAAGCCGTCGGACTGGAGCTCCAGGCGGTCCGGAGCCTCGCCTCGTCGCTGGGAGCGCTCGCGACCCGTGGCCGGGTCCACACGGAGCAACAGGGTCAGATCGGGCGCCAAGCCCGCGGTGGCAAAGGCGTTGATCTCGCGCACGGATTCCAATCCGAGGCCGCGTCCGGCGCCCTGGTAAGCCAATGAGGAGTCCACGAACCGGTCCAGCACCACCCAGATACCGCGGGCCAACAGCGGCTCGAGGGCCTCTTCAACGAGCTGGGCGCGGGCCGCGGCGTAGAGAAGGGCCTCGGTCCGGTCAGAGATGCGTAGCCCCGGATCCTTGACCAGGGCCCGCACGGCCTCGGCGGCCGGAACGCCGCCCGGCTCGCGAAGCAGCTGTGCCCGACGACCGTGATCGTGCAGGGTGTCCACCAGGGCGGAGGCGAGCGTGGTCTTGCCGGCCCCGTCCAGTCCTTCAATCGTGATCAGCTTGCCGCGCTCCATCGCCGAAGCCTCGACGTTACCGCTGGCTACGATCGCAGCCCATGCTCGCGGAGCTACGACGCCATCCCCACGCCCGCGCCGTGCTCGCCCCTGCCGTGGATGGTGGCCTCGTCTCTCACGCCTACCTGTTCCACGGCCCCGGTGGCTCGGGCAAGCGCGCAGCCGCCCGGGCTCTGGCGGCCGAGCTGCTCAGCCAGGGGGCGCCGGATCCCGACGGGGCTCGGGCCCGCGTGCACACCGGGGCTCACCCCGACCTGACCTGGGTCGTGCCTAGCGGAGCCCATGAGATTCTCGTCAGCGACATCGCCGAACCCGTCATCGCCGCCTCCAGCAAGACACCGTTTGAGGCCCGCAGGCGGGTATTCGTGATCGAGCGCGTCGATGAGCTCGGCGATGAGGCGGCCAACCGGATGCTCAAAACGCTCGAGGAGCCGCCCAGCTTTGCCCATCTGATCCTGCTCACCGATCGGCTGGGGGAGGTGCTGCCCACGATTCGCTCGCGCTGCCAGCCGGTCCGTTTCGAAGCCCTCGCAGACGAAGCACTGGCGGCTGGGCTTGAGGCAGGCGGAGTAGACACGCAGACCGCGATGGCCTGTGTACGCCTGGCTCTGCACGACGCCGAGCGCGCCCAGGAGCTGGCCGGAGCGGAGGGACAAGCGCTCCGGGGAGCCGCGGAGGCCTACGCGCGCGCCGTGCTGGCCGGGCGTTCCTGGGCCGCGCGCCCCTGGAGCGGCCTACTGGCCGCCGTTCGCCAGCGGGGTGAGGCGGCGGCGGCTGAGCTGGAGGCTCAGGCGACGGCGGAGCTGGAGCTCACCTCACGCAAGGAGCGCAAGCGAGTGCAGACGGAGTGGAACGAGCGCATCCGCCGCGCACGGCGACGGGCGCAGACCAGCGCCCTGGACCTAGGTTTGCAGCTCGTCACGCTGTGGTTCGGCGATCTGGCCAGCCTGGCCTGGTCGGCCGAGGAGTTGATTCGCCACTGCGACCGGCGATCGGGGCTCGACGAGGATGCGGCCGGCGCCAGCGGGGCCGATCCCCAACGCCTGCGCCTGGCCATGGAGCTCGTGGAGGAGACCCGCCAACGCTTTCAGCTCAACGTCACCGAAGAACTGGCCTGTGAGGCCCTGGCCTATCGTCTCGAGGACGCCCTGGCGCCATGACCCCGCGGTCCCGTGTGTTCCTGCGGTCCCCCACCCGGGGCGACCGCCAGGAGTTCATCGCCCTGATGCGGGCCAGCCGCACCTTTCACAGCCCGTGGGCCACCGCGCCGACCGACGATGAGCGCTACAGCGCGTATCTGGCCGATGGCCGCCGCGCCAATTTTGAGGCCATGCTCCTGTGCCGAGGCGAGGACGGGGCGATCGTCGGCTTCTTCAACCTGTCTCAGATCGTGCGGCGAGGCTTTCAGAGCGCGTATCTGGGCTACGCCGTCGGCAAGCCGTTCGCCGGTCAGGGTTACATGCGCGATGGCCTTGAGCTGGTCCTACGCGACGCCTTCACGACGCTGCGGCTGCACCGGGTGGAGGCCAACATCCAGCCCACCAACGCGACCTCGATAGGCCTGGCCCGCGGCGCTGGCTTCCGTCGCGAGGGCTTCTCCCCGCGATATCTGAAGATCGGCGGTCGCTGGCGTGATCACGAGCGCTGGGCGATCCTGGCCGAAGAGTGGCGCACCCGCAGTGGAATCCTGGCCGAAGAGTGGCGCACCCGCAGTGGAGCCGCCGTCGATCTTGAATCCTCGGCGTGAGAATCAGCACGGGCGTGAGTCAGCTCCGCGGGGCCAGCATGAAAGCGCCACGCAATCCCGCAGCCGTGAAAGTCTGCTCAGTCACCCGGACCGGCACGGCCGACCTGAAGCGGATAACCGAGAACTGGTTGAGCGTCGCGATATGCGCGCTGGCCCGAAACATCCCCAGGCGCTTCGGAATCACCGGCGGGCGGGTCTGGGGACTACAGACGACGAACCCGCCGGTGAAGAGTACGTCCCACCAGCTCCTCTGGCCAGCGGCCGCTATGACGTCGACTTCTCGTACCGCGGCACCGCTGGGACGTGCGAACCGCAGACCGGGCACATACAACGCCAGCGGCAACCGCTGGCACCCGTTGACGGCAAACACGGCGTGCGCAGTCGGTGAGCTGACCAGACGGGCCACGCCTCGCCAATCAGGGCGCTGCGAGCGCGGGTTGGCCTCTACCCCGATCACCGTGCCCAGCCCAACCAGGCACACTGCGGCCGCGCCTGCCACGCCGATGGCGCCGGCGCGACGGGCACCGAATCCGGCGGCGATGAACAACGCCACGGGAAGCCACAGCGCGAGCATGTTCCGATCGTTCATCTGATCGATCCCCACCGCCAGCAGCGCGAAGACGATGGCGAATCCGACCAGGGCCAGCCGGCCGACGAAGAGCGCCGCCGCGCGTTCCTCTCGGTTCGCGCGTTTGAGCGTCAGCCAGCCCGAAGTTCCAACCAGGATCCAGCAGCCCAGCATGAGCCAGCCCGCGGCGGGTGCGTTGGGACCAATCGCGAACGCTTTGGGAAGGTCCTCTAATCGGTGAACAAGGACCACTCGGTTGATCCAGTTGCTCAGCCCTAGATTCTGCAACTGTCGCATGGCCAGCACGAGGAACAGCAGCCCCCACACAGTCAGGCCACCGACGGCGATCCGGACTCGGCGCGTGTGTCGGTAGCGGGCGAGCAGGTAGATGGCCTGCGGCACGATCGTGAGAGCGGCGTAGTAGTGCGTCGCCAGCGCCAATGACGCCGTGACCGCCCAGATGACCGTCCAGCGCGGCGTCGGTCGGACCCGGAGGTGAACGAACGCCAGCAGGGCCGCCGAGCTCAGTAAAACCAGCAACGAATACGACCGCGCCTCCTGCGAGTACCAGACCAGAAGCGGATTGCAAGCGATCAGGCCGGCGGTGATCAGTCCGACGCGACGTGAGACCAGGCGTGCGCCCGCGGCAAACCCAATCGGCACCGTGAGGATGCCGGCCAGGGCCGAGAGCGACCTGAGTCCGGCCTCGCCATCGCCGAGTAGATGGGCCCATAGCCAGGCCAACATGAAGTAGAGCGGTGGAGTCGTCTCCCAAGTCGGGACCCGCGCCAGCAATCCACCGGCCGAGGTATGAAGGATCGAGACGGTGTCGGCCTCGTCATACCAGTAGCTCTGGTGCGCGAGTCCCACCAGCCGGATAACGGCGGCGAGCACGGTCAGCAGTCCCACCAGGACGGCGGATCGGGTCACGAGGCCCTGGTATCCACGGGCGCGCGCGACGAGCTCGCGCGGGCTCGAGGCCGCGCTGACTGCGCTCACAGTGGTCGTCCGCCCACGTCAACGGCCGCAGCGAGAAGCCGTGCCCGGTGGTTCTCGATCACGCGTTCAAGGATCGGCAAGGGCTGCCGTGGTCAACCTAGATCAAGGTCTAAACCCAAGGTCGCTTCTGAAGCTCAAGGAGTTTGGCTCGGGTGTCGATAGCAACCGCGGCAGGGATCGAGAGGCTCTAGATGCAACTCACAGATCAAAGACCGCGCCGTTCGTCGCCTGGGCAAGCCGAGCGTGCAGAGGCCAGGCTGAGGGCAGCGAGCAGGATCGCGCAGCACGTTCGCCAGTCCACGATCGAGCAGTCCAAGCGAGCCAACGTCGGGCACATCGGCTCAGCCCTTTCGATCGCCGACATCCTCGCCACCCTGTTCGCTGGGCCGTTGGCCGACGTTGACCCCGACGACGAAGATCGCCATCGCCTCGTTCTCTCCAAGGGTCACGCGGTGCTGGCGCTCTACGCGTCACTTCACGCAACGGGCCGCCTCTCAGACGCTGAGCTCAATACCTACTGTCAGGACGGCAGCCATCTCGCCGGACACCCTGAGCATGTCCTCGCGGGCATCGACTTCTCCACCGGCTCTCTGGGTCAGGGACTGTCAATGGGGGCGGGCGCCGCCCTAGGGGCTCGCCTGCAGCGCTCCGAACGGCTCACCTTCGTCGTGATGAGCGATGCCGAGTGCAACGAGGGCTCGGTATGGGAGGCCGCAATGTTCGCGGCCCAGCACCGCCTCTCACGTCTTGTGGCGATCGTCGATGTCAACGGGCAGCAGGCCCTTGGGTACACGCGCGACGTGCTCGACCTCGAGCCGCTGGCCGCCCGCTGGGCGAGCTTTGGCTGGGACGTCCATGACGTGGACGGGCATGATCGCCCTCAGCTCGGGGAGACGGTAGACGCGCTGCGCGCCCAGGACGGGCCTCCCCACGTCCTCTTGGCGCAAACCACGTTTGGCAAGGGCGTGAGGTTCATGGAGAACCGAATCGAGTGGCATTACCTGCCCCAGACCGATGCCGAGTACGCCCGCGCGCTGCGCGAGCTGGGCGAGGAGGAAAGATGAGGCGCGAGTTCGTCGAGTCGTTGGTGAGCATCGCTGAGGCCGACGAGCGTGTGGTTCTGCTCACGGGTGACCTCGGGTTCGCGGCGCTCGAGCCCTTCTCTGAGCGCTTTCCCGACCGATTCTTCAACGCCGGCGTGGCTGAGCAGAACATGGTCGGCATGGCCACCGGGATGGCTGAGGCCGGGCTGACTCCCTACGTCTACTCGATCTCCACCTTTGCCTCGATGCGGGCCTACGAATTCATCCGCAACGGCCCGGTCCTCCATGACCTGCCGGTGCGGATCGTGGGGATTGGCGAAGGCGCCGACTACAGCCACAACGGCATCACGCACTATGCGCTGGAGGATGTGGCGCTGATGCGAGCCCAACCGGGACTGGCGCTCGTCAATCCGGCTTCCTCAGGTCAGGTCGCGCCGCTGATGCGGGCCGTGCAGGACCAGCCCGGTCCCGCCTACATTCGCCTCAGTAAGCAGTCTTGCGCGGTACCTGGTCTACCGGATGAATTCGAGCTCGGACGCGCTCAGCGCATCGGGGATGGCGACGATGTGGCCATCGTGGCCCTCGGGGCAATGGCCACCAACGCGGTGGCCTGCGCCGAGCTGCTCGCTGAGCGCGGTGTCCGGGCGAGCGTGGTTGTAGTGGCCAGCGTCTCCCCGGCGCCGATCGAGGACCTGACCGCCTGGCTTTCGCCGATCAGCCTCGCGCTGACGGTGGAAGCGCACTACATCACCGGCGGTGTGGGCTCGCTGGTGGCTGAGGTGATCGCCGAGCAGGGCCTGCAATGCCGGCTGGTACGCGCGGGAGCCAAAGCAGCACCGGTGGGCATGGCAGGAAGCCTGGGCTACATGCACGAGCAGCTCGGGCTCAGCCCGGAGCGACTCGCCGACCGCGTGCTAGAGGCGTTGCAGGCTACGCGCGGGGCGGTGGTCCTGTGAAGCTGTCCGCGGTCATTGCCTGCTATCGCGACGCCCCGGCCGTACCGATTATGTACGAGCGTCTCCTGGGCGCGTTCGCGGCCGTCGAGGCGGATTACGAGATCATCTTCGTCAACGACGGCTCGCCTGACGACGCTCGTGAGGTGCTGGCCGAGCTGGCCGCGCGTGACCGGCGCGTGGTGGTGATCAACCATGCGCGCGCCTTTGGCTCCCAGAGCGCCTTCACATCTGGGATGCGGATCGCCACCGGCGACGCTGTGGTGCTACTCGATGGCGATCTCCAGGATCCGCCTGAGCTGATTCCGCAGTTCGTCGCTCACTGGCGTGAGGGATTCGACGTGGTCTACGGCGAGCGCGTGAAGCGAGAGGCGAGCTTCTTCATGCGCCAGGCCTATCGCGGCTTCTACCGCGTCTTCAAGCGGCTGGCCTATGTCAACGTCCCGGTTGACGCCGGCGATTTCAGCCTCATAGACCGCCGTGTAGTCGACGCGATCAACGCTCTGCCCGAGACCCACCGCTTTGTCCGGGGGCTACGCGCGTGGGTCGGTTACAGGCAGCTGGGCGTGCCCTACGTG
>JALYZQ010000235.1 GCA_030948805.1 Actinomycetota bacterium
ATGTTGACCAGGTGACCCCGGCCGCGGGGCAAGAAACGCTCCACGGCGAGCTTTGACCCGTAGATGACGCCCGTCAGGTTGATGTCGATCATGCGCTGAGCAGTCCGGTCGGTCTCATCCACGAACGGCCCGATGGGCATGATCCCGGCGTTGTTGATCAGCACGTCAAGCGGCCCCAGACCCTCCTCGACGGCGTCCAGAAACTCGGTGAAGCTGGCTCGGTCGGTGACGTCGAGCGCCAGACCCAGTGTGCCGCTACCCAACTCCTGGGCGGTCTGGGCGGCCAGGTCAGATTCGATGTCCCCGATTGCCACCCGGGCGCCTTGGTGGATCAGCGCCGCCGCGGTGGCGCGACCGATACCCCGAGCGCCGCCAGTGATGGCGACGACCTTGCCGGCCAACGATCGTCGAGCTCTCGCCATGTCCACTCCTCCTCATTGCCAATTCTGATGTAGGGGGAAGTTACCGTGCCCGGCGCGTTCCGTGGTCGCTGGTGCCCCGGCCGGGCAGCCCGCCATATATCTTCTGCTCATGGCCCACTTTCTCTACGACGGCCACCGCCTGGACTACACGGAGTACGGGGAGGGCGACCGAACCACCGTCCTGCTTCCCGGCCTGCTGCTGCCGCGCCGGATGCAAGAGCCGCTGGCCAAGGAGCTGGCCCGTCACGGCAACCGGGTCATCACCTTGGATCCCCTCGGCCACGGCACCTCCGAGCGTCCGATGGGCATGTGGCACTACGCGATGCCGGCCTTCGCGCGGCAGACCGTCGCCCTGCTCGATCACTTAGAGCTCGAGCATGCGGTCGTCGGAGGCACCTCGCTGGGGGCCAACATCACGCTCGAGGTGGCCTCGCTGGCCCCGGGGCGCCTCCAGGGCATGGTGGTCGAGATGCCGGTGCTCGACAGCGCCATCCCGGCCTGCGGGGCCGCGTTCACCCCGCTGCTGCTGGCCCTGAAGCTGGGACAGCCGGCCATGGGGGCACTGGCCCGCGGCGCCCGAGTAGTCCCGCGCTGGCGGTTGCCCTTCCTGCTCGATATCGGACTGGACTGGCTCGCCCAGGACCCGGGTCCCAGCGCCGACGTGCTGGGCGGGATCCTCATGGGGCGGGTGGCCCCCGACCACGAGGAGCGGCGCACGTTCGTCGCTCCGGGACTGGTCATCGGTCATCCGCGTGATCCCGTGCATCCGTTCTCGGACGCCGACATGCTCGTGGAGGAACTGCCCAACGCGCGGCTGGTCCACGCCAGCTCGATCCTCGAGCTGCGCCTGCGCCCCGAGCGCCTGATGGGCACCATCGCCAGCTTCGTCACCGACTGCTGGGAGAGCGGCCAGGCGCGTCCCGGACGCACGGCGACGCACGCCGCGGCCTAGTCGGACCGCCCGACTAGGCTCAGAAGCACTGCCACCGACCCAAAGGACCCCATGGACTACCGACCGCTCGGGACTTCCGGGCTGCACATCTCCGCCCTGACCCTGGGCACGATGACCTTCGGCGGTGAGGGCAACTTCAAGAACGTCGGTGCCACCGACGTCGACGGGGCGCGGCGGCAGGTCGACATGTGCCTGGACGCCGGGGTCAACCTGATCGACACCGCCGACGTGTACTCGACCGGCCGGGCCGAGGAGATCGTGGGCGAGGCGCTGGCCGACAAGCGAGATGACGTCCTGATCGCCTCCAAGGTTCGCTTCCCCATGGGCGATTCCCCCAACATGGCGGGCCTCTCACGCCATCACATCATCTCGGGCTGCGAGGCCAGCCTGCGGCGCTTGAAGACCGACCACATCGACCTCTACCAGGTGCACGAGTGGGACGGCCAGACGCCGCTTGAGGAGACACTGGGCGCGCTGGAGCACCTCCTGGACTCGGGCAAGGTCCGCTATGTGGGGGCCAGCAACTACGCCGGCTGGCAGCTGATGAAGGCTCTGGGCATAGGCGAGCGCGAGCATCTGCCTCGCTTTGTCAGCCAGCAGATCTACTACTCGTTGCAGGAGCGCTCCGCCGAGTACGAGCTGATCCCGCTGGCCCTGGACCAGGGATTGGGCACGCTGGTCTGGAGCCCGCTGGCCGGGGGCCTGCTGTCGGGCAAGTATCGCCGCGGCCAGGACGCGCCCCAGGGCTCACGCCATCTGACCGACTGGGACGAGCCGCCCGTGTACGACGAGGACGGCCTGTACGACACGATCGACGTGCTGGTGGAGATCGCGCAGGCCCATGATGTGTCGGCGGCCCAGGTGGCTCTGGCCTGGTTGCTGGCGCGCCCCAGCGTCAGCTCAGTGATCGTCGGGGCCCGGACCGACGAACAGCTGGCCGACAACCTCCAGGCCGCCGAGCTCGAGCTCTCGGCGCAGGAGCACTCCCGCCTGGAGGAGGTCAGCCGCCCCGACCTGCTCTATCCCTACTGGCACCAGCGCAAGACGGCCGCGGATCGCCTCAGCCCGGCCGACCTGTCCCTCCTGGCCCCGCACCTGAGCACCTGAGCACCTGAGGCGGCCCGCGGCGCAGGCGGTTGGATGGGAGCGTCGATATACGACGTTCCGATCCAACACCCCCGGAGACGGGGGCTCAGCGGGGCGCCGGCGGACCCGGAGGCGTGACGATGTCGCGCCCGGTGGGATGCAGCTCGGAGTCGAGCTCCAGCTGCCAGTAGTAGCGGGTGAAGGTCACTCCGGCCGTGAACTGGCCGACGTGGGGCTCGATCCGCTCACCGGCGGCCATCCGCACGATCAGCTCCGGATAGGTGCGGCCCGGCCCCGCCGCGTACATGGGGGCCGGGAAGGCGCCGCCGAAGCGCGTGTTGACGTCGGTGATGCCCCACCCCACGCGGCTGTCCCGGAAGGCCTGGACCGTGCAGGGCCCCCGGCACCCCAGCGCCTCGACCACGCGCCGGCCCAGTTGCACCAGCTCGGGATCGTCGATCACCGTGCCCTTGACCGACTCCCCGCCCCGGGACTCGATCATCGTGCGCGGGATCGCGTTGAGGCAGCGGCCCTGGCGATCAGACAGGCAGTCGATCGAGAACTCGGGGCCGTCCATGGCCAGCTGGAGCATCGTCGGCTCCTGGACGTAGCGCACGAAGAAGGCAGCCGCCTCGGCGTCATCGGCGCGGTGGATGGAGCGTGCGCCCGAGCCCTGGCGGGGCTTGACCATGACCGGATAGCGGTCCACGGACAGGCCGGGCAGGACCGTCGGCGGAGTCGGCAGCCCCAGCCGCTCTAGCAACAGATGGGCCTCGTACTTGTCAAACGTCGCGCGGGCGAACTCGGGATCGGGCACGAAGGCCGGCAGCTGACCGGCGACGCGCGCGTGCCCCAGGACCTCGAGGTCGAGGTCGGTTAGCGGCACCACCGCCCCCACCCCGAACTCGTCACACAGGGCCTGGAGTGCTGAGACGTAGCCGGGGTGATCACAGCGCGGCACCGCCCGCCGGTGGTGAGCGGCGTACTGTGCCGGAGCCAGCGGATTGGGGTCGGCGGCGATCACCGTCGTGTGCTGGGCGAAGGCCGAGACGATGTCGTAGCGCTTGCCCACCCCGGTCAGCAGCACGGCCGGTGCGCCGTCGATCACCGGGGCACCTGCTCGGACGGCCCGGGCTCGGGCTGCGCCGGCTCCGGGGTGTCCTCGGGCGTGCGCCAGCCGCCATTGGCACCCTTGTAGATCCCGTGCCCGCTGAGAACCAGCCTGGCCGTACGGGCCAGGATCCGCAGGTCCAGGGCCACGGAGCGGTGCTCGACGTACCACAGATCGAGCTCGATGCGCTCGGGCCAGGGCAGCGAGGCGCGACCGTTGATCTGCGCCCAGCCGGTGATGCCCGGGCGGACGGACAGGCGACCACGCTGGCGTGGCGAGTAGTGGCGGACCTGCCCCTCCACGGTGGGTCGTGGCCCGACTATGGACATGTCGCCGCGGAGCACGTTCCACAGGTTGGGCAGCTCATCCAGGGAGTAGCGGCGCAGGACGGCGCCGACGCGGGTGATGCGCCTATCGCCCTCGGCGATGGCCAGTCCCGCGCCGTGAAACTCGGCCCCGCTGACCATCGTGCGCAGCTTGTAGATGGCAAACGCCTCCCCGTCCTTGCCCACCCGGGTCTGGCGGTAGATCGGGTCCCCGCGGGACTCCAGGCGGATGGCCAGGACGAGCACCGCCACCAGGGGCGCGCTGAGGATCGAGCCGGCGAGCGCGAGGGCGACGTCCAGGGCCCGGCTGATCATCGTGTCCCCTCGGCGGGCTCCCAGCCCACGCGCGTGCCATGCGCCAGCCAGTCCCACAACCCGGCGGCCAGCGATGCCGTGGTGAGGACGTAGTAGCGGGCCACGAGCAGCGGGCGCGAGGGCAGTGCCGGGGCCAGCAGCGCGGCCAGCAGCACCGCCAGCTGCAGTCCCACCGCAACCGCGTACACCCATCCCGAGCCCAGCAGGGCCAAGCTGGCGAGCAGCGCGAGCACGTGCAGGAACGGAGATGCGTAACGCAGCACCCGGTGAGAGACGATCATCAACGCGTAGAGCGGGTCATAGCCCCGCGGCGAGAGCATTCCTCCGCGGACCACGATCGGCCAGCCGTGGCTCATCATGCGCCGCTTGCGGGCAAACTCTCCCTCGATCGTCGGCACCATCTTCTCGCTCGCCCGGGCGCCGGGCGCGTACACCGCGCGCCAGCCCCGCTTGACCATGTTGAACGGAAACGACAGATCGTGGCCCATGATCGGATCCACGATCAGGTAGGAGTCACGGCGGGTGGCGTAGATCGCGCCGTTGCCGCCGGTCACCGAGCGCACGCGGGATTCCAGGTCGCGCAGCGCCATCTCATAGCGCCAGTAGACGCCCTCCTGGTTGGTGCCCCGCTCGTTGATGAACCGGACCTGCCCGCAGACATAGCCGACGTGAGGATCGGCAAACGGAGCCACGAGGGCCGTCAGCGCGTCCGGCTCCCAGCTGACATTGGCATCCGAGAAGGCGACGATTCTGTGCTGAGCCGCCGCCACGGCGGCATCCTGGGCGCGGATCTTGCCTTCGCGGGGCAGCTCCAGAACCTGATCGGCGCCCGCTTCCCGGGCCCGTTGCGCGGTGGCGTCGGGCGAGCCGTCACAGGCGACGACGATCTCCAGTTGCGCCGGCGGGTAATCGAGGCCGCGCAGGTTGCTCACTCGGGAGGCGATCACCTCCTGCTCGGCATAGGCGGCAACGACCACCGATACGGCCGGCGGGGACGCCCCGGACCGGGACTCGTTTCCAGGACGGGGGAGCAGGCGCGCCAAACCGGCCAGCAGCACGGCGTAGCCGGCATGGGTGTAGACCAGGAGTCCCACGGAAATCCAGAACACGAGCACGATGACGACCATCCGCCGGTGATTCTGGCGCAGCGAGACGTCAGCGCGGTCCGCGGGGCGTCGGCGGGGGGCCGAGGAGGGGCTCCGCGAGCCGGGAGCGGCTCCCAGGACCAGGTAGTTGTCTGCACAACTACTGCTAACCTCCCCGGCATGGAACTCGGGCTCGCCACCTTCGCCGACCTCAGCTCCGGCGTGTCTGCCGAGCAGCGGATGCGAGAGCTGCTGGAGGAGGCCGTGCTGGCCGAGCAACTCGGGCTCGATGTGTTCGCGATCGGCGAGCACCATCGACCCGACTTTTTGATCTCCTCTCCGACCGTCGCCCTGGCCGCCGTCGCAGCCCGGACGCAGCGCATCCGCCTCTCCAGCGCGGTCACCGTGCTCAGCTCCGATGACCCGGTGCGCGTCTTTGAGCAGTTCGCCGAGCTGGACCTGATTTCCGGCGGCCGGGCCGAGATCATGGCCGGGCGGGGTTCGTTCATCGAGTCCTTCCCGCTGTTCGGCTACGACCTTGACGACTACGACGAGCTGTACGCCGAGAAGCTCGAGCTGCTGCTGGCGATCCGGGCGTCGACCAGCGTCACCTGGTCAGGGCGCCTGCGCGCCCCGCTGCGCGAGGCCGGCGTGTGGCCGCGTCCGGTCCAGAATCCGCTGCCCATCTGGGTGGCCGTGGGCGGCTCGCCGCAATCGGTCGTCCGCGCGGGGGCCCTGGGGCTGCCGCTGACGCTGGCCATCATCGGCGGTCAGCCCGAGCGCTTTGCCCCGCTGGTCGCTCTCTACCGCCAGGCGGCGGCGCAGGCCGGCCACGACGCCGCGTCGCTACCGGTGGCCATCAACACGCATGCCTTCGTGGGCGAAACCTCGGCGGCGGCTGACGCTGCCTTCGCCCAGCCCTACCTGGCGATGATGAACAAGATCGGGCGCGAGCGCGGCTGGCCGCCGTCGGGACCGGCCGAGTACGAGGCGCTGCGCTCTCCGCGCGGGGCGGTGGCCGCCGGCTCGACCGAGGAGGTGGCCGAGAAGATCCTCTTTGAGCACGAACTGTTCGGCAACCGCCGCTACATCGGCCAGATGAGCGTCGGCGCGGTCAAGCACAGCGATGTGCTGCGCTCGATGGAGCTGTTCGGGACCCAGGTGGCCCCGATCGTGCGGGCCGAGGTCCAGCGCCGAACCGAGGCCACCGCGCCCGCCCCCGCGGGCTGACCCTCAGACCAGCGAGCGGTACAGCGCGAGCGTCTGGAGGGCGGCCGCGTCCCACGAGTAGAGGCCCCGGGCAGCGGCCAGCGCCGCGGTCCCGAGCCGCTCACGCGCGGCCCGGTCAGCGATCAGCTCGCGCAGAGCGCTGCGCAGGCCCTCCACGTCCTCGGGGGCGACGACCCGCGCCGCCCCCAACGCCCCCACTTCACCCAAGCCCCCCACATCGCTGAGCACGATCGGCTTGCCGAAGGCCAGCGCCGTGGCCAGCACGCCTGAGAAGTCCAGGCGCTCGGTAGCCACGTAGGGCAGCACCACTACGTCCGCGCGGCCAAAGTAAGCCGCCAGCTCGGGATCAGGGACGAACCGGGGCACGAAGCGCGTGCCGGGCGGCGCCATCGCCCGCAGCGGCTCGAGCGCCATCCGCGGGCGTCCCACCACCCACAGCTCGGCCCCGTCCACGCCGCGCCACGCCTCGAGCAGCCCCTCGATGCCCTTGTAGGGACGCAGCAGCCCGAAGAACAGCACCACAGGTGCTCGGACCTGCGCCAGTCCGGGCGCCAGAGGCGCGGGCGCCAAGCGGGTCAGATGGTCAAAGGCGCCGTGGTGGATGACGTGCACCTTGCCCGGCTCCACACCCAGGCGGTCGACCAATTGACCGCGTCCATACTGACTGTGCACGATGAGCGCGTCGACGCGGTCATAGAGGCGGCGCTGGGCCCGGGCCTGACCGGGCCGCGGCTCCCGGGGCAGCAGATCATGAGCGGTCAGGACCGTGGGGCGGCGGGGCAGCAGGTAGGCGTCAAGCCACTGCAGGGCCAGCCATTGGAAGTGAACGACATCGGCGCGGGCCGCGGCGCACTGCTGCAGCCGGCGCATGTCAGTCATGTGTTGGGCCAGCTTGGTGGCGCGGCGCAGCGCGGAGCCCGGGGCGCC
>JALYZQ010000236.1 GCA_030948805.1 Actinomycetota bacterium
GCGTCGTGAGCGGCGTGGAAGTCCTCTCCCTGCAGACCGTGCACGCGATCGCCAAGCGGGCCCGCACCTTTGACTTCTTCGAGCGCACGGCCGTCTGGCACGGCATCCCCGAGCGCTTCCGCCTGCATGCGGTGGCCACACAGCGAGCCGCGGATCGGCTGGCCCGTGAGATCGGCTATGACCATCGCGATCGGCTGATGGCCACCTCGCTTCTGCACGACATCGGCAAGCTGGTCCTGATCCACGCCTACCCTGGCTATCCCGGGCAGGTGCACGGGGAAGCTCGCACCCCTGAGAACCGCCTCCAGCGCGAGCGGCGTGAGCTCGGTGTCGATCACGCCCTGGTCGGCGGCGTCCTGGCGCGGCGGTGGGGCATGCCGCGCGCGATAGCCAGCGTGATAGAGCGACATCATGCCGAGGACGCCGATGACGAGTCCGCTCTGGTCCGCCTGGCCGACATGCTGGCTCACTACGTTCTGGGTGGAGCCGTGGCCCCATCGGAGCTGCTGTCCACGGCCCGCACCGTGGGCGTGAGCCCCAACGGCCTGCGCACGGTCATGTACGAGCTGCCGCTCCCGACCTCGGGCGGGCGCCCGCGCCAGGTCGATCCCTGCCCCATGTCCGGACGGGAGGTCGATGTCCTGCGCCGGCTGGCCCGGGGGATGGTCTACAAGCAGATCGCCTCCGACCTCGGGCTCTCGACCAGCACGGTCCGCACCCACCTGCACAACGTGTACGGCAAGCTGGGGGCCATGGACCGCGCCCAGGCCGTGCTGATCGCCACCGAGCGGGGCTGGATCTAGCGGTCTGAGCCTGGGCGCCAGCCAGCCTCCGTTCCGGACCGGCGTGCTCCCGGGGTTACCGGCGGCGATTGGGTACGCAGCGTTCGCGAGCCGGTCCGGAACGGGACCGGATGCCGCCCTAGCCCGCCCGAAGTACGATCAATGCGGGCATGATCTCGATCACCAGCAAGTCTCCGTATGCGCTCAGCGCGCTGGTCGAGCTCTGCCGACACGGTGACGACTGTGACCCGGTGCCGATCGCCGAGCTGGCCCGGCGGCGGGAGATCCCCGTCCAGTTTCTGGAGCAGCTGTTCGCCACCCTGCGCCGAGGGGGCGTCCTGCGCTCCCAGCGCGGGGTCAAGGGCGGCTACTGCTTTGCCCGTCCCGCCGGCGAGGTGAGCGTGCTCGAGCTGGTGCAGCTGCTCGACGGGCCGGTCGGGCGCGGGGCCCAGGGAGTCTTCTTCGAGGCCGCCCAGGCTGCGGCGGCGGTCCTGGCCGAGACCACGGTGGCCTCGGTGGCCGAGCAGGAGATGCGGGCCGCCGGCGCCCCCATGTACTACATCTGACCCACGCGCCCCTGGGTTCTCTAGGGTGCAGGGCGCAATGACGCCGGTGCCCACCAACGTAGCCTCGCTCGTCGGGGGCACGCCGGTGATCGAGCTCACCAGGCTGACCGAGGGCCTTGACGTGGAGCTGTTCGCCAAGCTCGAGTCCCTCAACCCGGGGGGCAGCGTCAAGGACCGGATCGGGGTGGCCATGGTGGAGGCGGCTGAGCGCGAGGGCCGCATTGAGCCGGGCCGTACGACGATCGTCGAGGCGACCAGCGGCAACACCGGCATCGCGCTGGCCTTCGTGTGCGCAGCCAAGGGCTATGAGCTCGTGCTCACGCTTCCCCAGGGCATGAGCCGCGAGCGTGAAGCGCTGCTGCGGCTCTACGGTGCCCAGGTCCATGTCACCGAATCGATGGGGGGCATGACCGAGGCCGTCGACGCGGCCCGGGCGCTGGCCGCGCGGGAGGACGTGTTCCTGCCCGACCAGTTCTCAAACCCGGCCAACCCCGAGATCCATCGGCGCACCACGGGCCCCGAGCTGTGGGACGCGCTGGAGGGTCGGATCGATGTGTTCGTGGCCGGCGTCGGGACTGGGGGAACTGTGACCGGAGTGGGGGAGGTGCTCAAGGCTCGAAACCCTGACTGCCGGGTGGTGGCCGTTGAGCCGAGCGGCTCCGCGGTGCTCTCGGGCCAGCCATCCGGCCCGCACCGCATCCAGGGCATCGGCGCCGGCTTCGTGCCCCAGGTCCTTAGGCGCGAGCTGCTGGACGAGATCATCTCGGTCAGCGACGATGATGCGATCCAGACCGCGCGCCTGCTGGCCCGGCGCGAGGGGGTGCTGGCGGGGATGTCCTGCGGCGCTGCCGTGTGGGCGGCCCTGGAGATTGCCCAGCGCCCCGAACACCGGGGGGCTCGCATCGCCACCATCCTGCCGGACTCGGGCGAGCGCTACATCTCGAGCCCGTTCTTCGCGCCCTGAGGCCGAAGACGCGCCATCGCTAGCCTTTGGGCCATGCTCGGGCTCGGTTCGATCGGGCGGACCGCCGCCGAGATCCGGCGCGACGTGGCCGCCGCCAAGAGCCGGGATCCGGCGGCGCGGGGCGTCAGCTCCCTGGAGGTGCTGGCCACCTGGCCCGGCGTGCACGCGCTACTGGCCCACCGGGTCGCTCACGCTCTTCACGGAGCCGGGATCCCCCTGCTGCCCCGGTTCCTCGCCGCGATCGCGCGGATGCTGACCGGGATCGAGATTCACCCCGCCGTACAGATCGGCGATGGCTTCTTCATCGACCACGGGATGGGCGTGGTCATCGGCGAGACGGCACAGATCGGCTCCAACGTCACCCTGTATCAGGGCGTGACCCTGGGCGGGACCGGCTTTGCCACCGGCAAGCGCCATCCAACCGTCCAGGACAACGTCACGATCGGGTCGGGGGCCAAGCTGCTCGGGCCGATCACGATCGGACACGGCGCCAAGGTCGGCGCCAACACAGTCGTCATCCACGACGTCCCGCCGAACTCCACCGTGGTTGGCAACCCGGGTCATCCCGTACGCGTAGAGGGCCGCCGGCCCGAGGGGCCCGATGCCGACTGGGTCCACCTGCCCGACCCGGTGGCCGACGCCATCAAGGGACTCTCGAGCCGGATCACGGCGCTGGAGGCCCGCGGCGAGGATGGCCAGCCGCAGACCGAGGGACGGGCCAATCCGTCGTTCGGGCCCAATCCGGCGGGCGGGTAGCCCCGCGGCCTCAGAGGGCGACCGCGGCCAGGTGACCCCGGGCGGCGCCTATCACTTCGTCCACCTGCTCGGCGGAGAGCACAGGGCTCATGGGTAGGGCGAGGTTGGTCCGGGCGGCCTGGTCGGTGCCCGGCAGGGGCTGGGCGGGAGCGAACTCGTGCATCCCCGGCTGCTCATGCGTGGGCACGCGGTAGTAGCTGCGTGCGCCGATCCCCTGCGCCTGCAGTGCCTCGGCTAACGCGTCGGGCGCTGGAGTGCGGACTACGTAGAGATGCCAGGCGGGCTCACCGCCGGCCACCCGCGGAAGCGAGACCAGCTCGCCCAGGCCGGCCGCCTCATAGGCGGCCGCGGCCGCCCGCCGGCCGTCTGACCAGCGGTCCAGGTGGGGGAGCTGGACCCTTAGCACCGCGGCCTGGATCGCGTCCAGGCGCGAGTTGTAGCCCACCTCCTCGAAGGTCTGCTTGTCCCGGGAGCCGTGAAAGCGCAGCCGGCGCACGCGCTCGGCGATGTCGGGATCTGAAGTCGTGACCGCGCCGCCGTCTCCGAAGGCACCCAGGTTCTTGGAGGGAAAGAAGCTGAAGGTCGCCGCCGTCCCCAGTGAGCCCGGTCGCCCCTCGGGCCCGCGGGAGCCGAGGGCTTGGGCGGCGTCCTCGAGCACGGGCACGCCGAGCTGCGCGATCTCTGACACCGGCGCCAGGTTGCCGAATAGATGCACCGCGATCACTGCCTTGGTGCGGGCGCTCAGCGCTGCCCGCACCGTGTCGGCGGTGACGCAGTAGGTCTCGGGGTCCACGTCGCAGAACACGGGCCGGGCGCCCGTGGGTGGGATGGCCTCGGCGCTGGCGTAGAAGGTGAAGGCGGGGACCACCACCTCATCTCCCGGACCGACGCCCATCGCCCGGAGGGCCAGGGTGATCGCGTCAGTCCCGTTGGCGACGCCGATCGCCTCCCCGGCGCCGACGTAGGCGGCCAGCTCTCGCTCAAAGGTGCTGACCTCGGGACCGAGCACGAAGGCACCCGAGTCGACCACGCGCGTGATCGCGTCGCGGATCTCCTCACGCAGCGGAGCCAGGGGCGTGGCGGTGTCAAACAGCGCGACCGCCACGTCAGGCCTCCGGATCCCCGCGGCCATGACCGAGTCGCAGGCCAGGGGCTGGATCGGAGCGATCCTCGACGCCCAGCTCACGGGCGGCGGGATGCTGCGTCGGACCCTGGCCTTCGGGATCGGGGAGGTTGCGTCGGGCGCGGACCAGATACAGGGGACGGCCCTTGACCTCGTCGTAGATCCGCCCCACGTACTCGCCGATGATGCCGATCGCGATCAGTTCAATGCCGCCCAGCAGCAGCACGACGATCGTCAGGGCACTGAACCCCGGCAGGTAGGACCCCAGCACGCGCAGCACGGCCACCACCGGGATGGCGATGAAGGCCAGAGTGGAGATGGCGAAGCCCAGCAGCGTGGCCAGCTGCAACGGCTGGTGTGAGAACGACGAGACGGCATCCAGCGAGAAGCGCAGCATCTTGGACAGCGTGTACTTGGTCTCCCCGGCGTAGCGGGGGTCGCGGCTGTAGGGCACCGCGGCCTGGGTGTAGCCGACCCATACGGTCATCCCGCGGAGAAAGCGGTTGCGCTCGCGCATGGAGAGCAGCGCGTTCAGGGCTCGCCGGTCCAGGAGCCGGAAGTCCCCGGAATTGTGCTGAAGCTCGACCTGGGCGAGCTTGTCGAACAGGCGGTAGAACCAGCGAGCGGTGGTCAGCTTGAAGCGCGATTCGCCCTCCCGGTGCTCACGCACCGCGTAGACCACGTCACAGCCGGCTCGCCAGTGGTCGAGCATCGTGCCGATCAGCTCGGGGGGGTCCTGGAGGTCGGCGTCGAGCATGACGACGGCGTCGCCCTGGGCGTGATCCAGTCCCGCGGTCAGTGCCGTCTGGTGTCCGAAGTTGCGCGACAGATGGACCACGCGGACCCGCGTATCGCTTTGCGCCAAGCGGTCGAGGATCAGCGGCGAGCCGTCCGTGGATCCGTCGTCCACCAGCACCAACTCGAACTGAACTCCCTCCAGCGCGCTGCATACCCGGCTGAAGAACTCCTCGATGGTCCCGTCCTCGTTGTAGACCGGCGCCACCACGCTGAGTAGCTCCAGCTCACCGGCGGCGCGGCGTGATTCGGAGGGCGGGCTCATGGTGACATGCTAGGCCGCCGGCGGGTGCTCAGATGCCCAGGGCGGAGCTGCCGGTGGGAAGGTAACCGAAGATCTCAGTGCCGGCGAACTGCAGCATCTGCAGCGTCAGGACGACCCCGCTGAGCCACAGAGTCGGTCGGATGATGCGCCGGTCGGTGCTCACCGCGGCCAGCGGCAGCAGCCAGCTGACGTACCAGGGCAGCAGTGAGCCGGCCGTGGCCAGCATCGCGAAGGTGGCCCAGCCGGCAGCGTTGACCCAGTCAAAGCCGCCGCGCCACACGCGACGCAGCAGCCAGACCGTGACGCCCAGGAAGACCGCCTCCAGCAGGTAGCCGATGATGTGTCCGGCCAGCGTCGGACCCAGGGTGCCGACGAGCCCCGGGATGCTGTGCCAGTCACCCTCGCTCTGGCTGCGCTGCACGGTCGCGAACACGTTCAGCGCCCCCGCGCCGAACACTGCGCCGGATAAGGCCAGCAGTAAGGCAACCCCAACGCCGACGCCCAGCAGGACGTCCCGCCGCCGGCCGCGCTCACGCTCGGCCCCTCCTGCCGCGTAGGCGAACGGGATCAGAAGTCCCGCGGTCAGCTTGATGGCCACCGACAGGACCAGCAGGCCCCCGCCCAGGCGTCCCCGGTGAGCCACGATCAAGTAGATCGCCCCCGTGGAGACGGCCAGCATGAGCAGGTCGTTGTGGCCCCCGCCGATGCCGTACAGGACCAGCAGCGGGTTCAGTCCCACCAGGGCCACGGCCTTGACCGGATCGAGTCCCCGTAAGCAGGCCAGGCGCCACACCAGGGCGATGATGGCCACACTCGCCATCCCGGCTAGGGCTTTGAAGGCCAGGATCCCGGCGGCCACCGAGAGCGAGGCCGCCAGGTAGCTGAAGATCGTGAACGCCGGCCCGTACGCGCTGGGGATGTATGACCACTTGGCCCCGACGTAGGGGAAGATCGAGTCCGGCTGGATCGCGTGCGGGCCGTTCAGATAGGGGTTGACGCCGTAGACCGAGCCCATCCGCGCGTAGGCCTGGTAGCTGAAGACATCGGTCGAGATCAGCGCCGGGGCCAGCAGCACGAGGATCTGGACGGCGGCGATCACCAGCAGCACCGTGCGGCCCGAGAGCCTGCTGGCGGCGCCGACGACGGCCAGGTAGGAGGCGAAGATCACGCACAGCACGGCGATCGTCCCGCCGGCGTGCAGATCGATCCCTGTCTGACCGAAGGCGCCGGCCAGCGCCCGCGGGACGGGACGTACTGACTCGGGCAGAAGCGACGCGGTGTCCGACGCGGAGACAGCGATCAACAGCGTGCCGACCAGCAGCCCCACGACGCCCGCCAGCCCGCGGCGGTCCTCGAGAACCGACACGTCGCGCCGGCGCGGGCGCGACGCACCGGACAGCTCGACACCGGCGCTGCTCGGGGTGGCCCCCACCGGGCTGCGAACGCTCATTGCCGACAGGATGCCGAAGATCGGACGTGACGCCGCTCGAGTGGCATTGAGATCACGTTAGACACTGAGGTTTGACTTCAGGGGGAATCCGGGTTCGCCCCGGCCCGCTCCAGCGCGGCCCGAGCGCGAAGCCTCAGGGTGGGTACCAGCCACATGGCCTCAAGCGCGATGCGCGAGGACATCTTGCTGCTACCCGCGGTACGGTCGGTGAACACGATCGGGATCTCCCGAACCCTGAAACCGGCCAACAGGGCACGATAGGTGACCTCGATCTGAAAAACGTAGCCCTCGGCCCGGACGCTGGTCAAGTCGATCGCCTCGAGCACGCTGCGGCGGATGCACTTGAAGCCACCCGTCAGGTCCCGGATCTGGACCCCCAGGATCACGCGCGCGTAGATGCCGCCACCGCGGCTGATCAAGCGTCGCACGAGCCCCCAGTCCCGCACGCCCCCTCCGGCCACGTACCGCGATCCCAAGACCAGGTCCGCGTCCTGAGCGGCCGTGATCAAGGTCGGCAGGTAGCGCGGGTCGTGGGAGAAGTCGGCATCCATCTCGATCACCAGCTCGGCGTTATTGGCCAGCGCCTGGGCAAAACCGGCCAGGTAGGCCTGGCCGAGCCCACTCTTGGCCGGGCGGTGCAGCACGGCCACGGCGTCCAGCTCTGCGGCCAGGCCATCGGCGATCGCTCCGGTGCCGTCAGGCGAGTTGTCGTCCACTATCAGCACCCGGTGATCTCCGGGGACGCTTTGCTCGAGCTGACGCTTGGCCGCGCGCACGATCGGGTCGAGGTTCTCGGCCTCGTTATACGTGGGAATGATCAGCCAAACCGCCGCAGGCATCCGGTCGCAGCCTAGATGGTGGGGCGGCGATGGACCTTGGCTGCAAGGAGGCTGCGCAACCGCGATCATCCGGGCCCTGGTGCTTGGATGTCCCCACCGCCGTCGCCGGGCCGCGCTGCTGGCTGCGCTCGCGAGTCTGGCCCTGTGTCTGGGGTTGATCGCCGGGGCTGGCTCAGCGGGCTCACCTGGGCGACGCGTGGCCGCGCTCGGAACGGGATACTTCGCGCGCATCCGGACTCTGGCCGGCGGCGGCACCGGCTCCTTCGCGGTGGCCCAGCGGCAGGCCGAGGGCGCCGCCGTCAACCGGACGCTGGCCCGGACGGCATACGTCCGCGTAGCCGGTGCCCAGCATCGCGAGATCGCCCTGACCTTCGACGACGGGCCGGGTCCCTACACACCGGCTGTGCTCTCGGTCCTGGAACGCCACCACGCCCCGGCGACCTTCTTCCAGGTCGGGATCGAGGAGCGTTACTTCCACGCCTCGACGTCGGCGATGGTCGCCCGCGGGTATCCGATCGGCGACCACACCGAGAACCACGCTCCGATGTCGCAGCTGCCGTTTCGAGCCCAGCAACGCCAGCTCCTGCTGCAGACCGAGGCCGTTGGTGACTACGGCGTCCCGTTCCCGCGCCTCTATCGGCCGCCCTTCGGACTCTGGGACGCCGCCACGCTGAAGCTGGTGCGCCGGTATCGGATGCTGATGGTGCTCTGGACGGTGGATACCCAGGACTACCTGGCGCCCGGCGTAAGGACGATCGTAGGACGGGCCCTGCGGGGCGCGCGCCGGGGCGCG
>JALYZQ010000001.1 GCA_030948805.1 Actinomycetota bacterium
GCGTGACCGCGGCGCTGGCGGCGGCGGTGGCCGCACCGCACCCACTGGCCGCGAAGCCCGCATCGACGACGCGGTCGCCGGCCACCCTCAGCGACAGCGTGACCTCATCGCAGCAGGCCGCGCCTCCGGCGGTGGCGCTGAACGCGTCGGCAGGCATGACATCCTGCCCTTGCGGGGAGACCAGATGATGCTCGAAGGCCAGCGCGTCCATCGCGATCTCAGCCCAGCCGCAGTCCCAGCTCGCGCAGCTGGCCCGGCTCGACCGCAGCCGGAGCGCCGGTCAGAGGATCGGCTCCGCTGGTCGCCTTGGGAAAAGCGATCACCTCACGGATGTTCTCCCGCCCCGCCAGCAGGGCGACAATCCGGTCCAGGCCGAAGGCGATACCCCCGTGAGGCGGCGCCCCAAAACGCAGGGCATCTAGCAGAAAGCCGAACCGGGCCTGGGCTTCTTGGGGGTCGATCCCGAGCAGGGCAAACACCCGCTCCTGGACATCGGTGCGATGGTTTCGGATCGAGCCTCCGCCGATCTCATTGCCGTCCAACACCAAGTCGTAGGAGCGGGACAGCAGGCTGGCTGGGTCGTCCAGGTCGCCGACCGCCGCCGCGGCCCCGGTCGCCGTCGCCGGGGCGGTGAAGGGATGGTGCTCGGCGTCCCAGCGCTGCTCCTGCTCACTCCAGGTGAACATCGGGAACTGGACGATCCAGCGGATGTCGTGACGGCCGGGCGGGACCAGGGAGAAGCGCCGGGCCAGCTCCAGGCGCAGCGCTCCGAGGACCTGGTTGGCCACGGCCGGCGCGTCCGCCACCATCAGGAGCAGATCACCGGGCCCGGCCTTCAGCCGATCGCTGACCGCGGTGATCTCAGCCGGGCTCAGAAACTTGGCGATCGGGGAACGCCAGGGCGCGTCGGGGCCGTCTCTGTCCTGGACGAACGCCCACACCAGGCCGTTGGCGCCGTGCTGCTTGGCCAGCTCGGTGAGGGCGTCGAGCTCCGAGCGGGGCAGCTCTCGCGGGCCTGCGTTGATCCCCCGCACCGTCCCGCCGGTGGCCAGCGTGTCGGTGAAGACCTTGAACTCGGAGGCGCCCACGGCGCCGCCGAGATCCTCCAGCTCCAGTCCGAATCTCGTGTCCGGACGGTCTGAGCCAAAGCGCGCGACCGCCTCGGCGTGGGTCATGCGCGGCCACGGCGGTGGCGGCAGCTCGGCGCCGCAGCGCTCGAACACCGTCCCCATGACCGCCTCGGTTACGTCGTAGACGTCCTCCTCCTCGGCGAAGGCCAGCTCGACGTCGAGCTGGGTGAACTCCGTCATGCGGTCCGCTCGGGAATCCTCATCGCGAAAGCAGCGCACGATCTGGAAGTAGCGCTCAAAGCCACCGATCATCAGCAGCTGCTTGAACAGCTGGGGAGACTGGGGCAAGGCGTAGAAGGATCCGGGAGCCATGCGGGCGGGGACCAGGAAGTCCCGCGCCCCCTCAGGAGTCGATCGGGTCAAGAACGGCGTCTCGATCTCCAAGAAATCACGCTGGTCAAGGACCTCACGGATCGTCGTGGCGACCCGGTGGCGCAGGGCTATGGCCCGCTGCAGGGGGGCGCGGCGCAGGTCCAGGGAACGGTGACGGAGGCGGAGGTTCTCATCCACCGGCGTGTCCTCATCGACCGGGAACGGCGGCGTCTGGGCATCGGCGAGGATCTCCAGTTCCGAGACGCTGAGCTCGATCTCGCCGGTGGGCAGGTTGGGGTTGACGTTCTCCGGGGCGCGCCGGGTGACCGTCCCAGCGGCGGTGATCACGTCCTCGGCGCGCAGGCCGTGGGCACCGGCGTGGGCCTGGGGCGCGGACTCGGGATTGAAGACCAGCTGAACGATGCCCGAGCGCTCACGCAGATCAATGAAGATCAAGCCGCCGTGATCACGCCGGCGGTTGACCCAGCCCGATACGCGCGCCTCGGTGCCAGCCCGGCTGCCGTCGAGCTCTCCGGCCCAGGCATCGCGGAAGTGGTTGGGTCGGGGGCTGTGTCGCATGCTCATGCCAGGCGGCTCCCGCGCAGGATCGTGGGCACGACGGTCTGAGGTTCGACCTCGATCTGCTCACCGGACTCCATGTCCTTGAGACTGATCAGCGGTTCGTCGCCGATGATGGCAACGTAGCGCGCGCCCAACCGGTCACCCTGGCGCAGCTGGCCCTTGAGCGAACGGCCGGCCAGCTCGAGCTGGGCGCCGAGGCCGGCCCGCCTCGCGGCCTGGACCAGACCGAAGCCCGGGCGTCCGGCGCCCGGACCGGCCAGGACCACGAATAGGTCCACGGGCTGGGGGGCGATCGGCGGGTCAGGAGCGGCGAGCAGGATGCGCTCAATGCCGGCCGCCCAACCGGAGGCCGGCGTGGCCGGGCCACCGAGCTGCTCCATCAAGCCGTCGTAGCGGCCGCCTCCGCCCACCCCGGACTGGGCACCCAGAGTGTCAGAGGTGAACTCGTACACCGTCCGCGTGTAGTAGTCCAGGCCCCGGACCAGCGTCGGGTCAAGCTCGTAGGCCAGATCCTGGTCGTCGAGCAGCTCACGCACGCGGGTGAAGTGCTCGACATCCTCGCCGGCCAGGCGCTCGAGCAGCGTGGGCGCGTCGCGCATGGTCTCCCGCGTGGTGGCGTCTCCGGCGTCGAAGGCCCGCATCGGATTGAGGTCGATCCGCGCCACCACCTCCGGCGCCAGGCCATCCTCATGGGCGCGCAGGAACGACGTCAGCTCGTCGCGATAGGCCGCACGCGTCTCAGGCGTGCCCAGGCTGGACAGGCGCAGCCGGATTCCCTTGGCGCCCAGAGCCTGAAGCAGCTCGGCCAGCAGCATGATCAGCTCGGCGTCGGTCTCCGGCGTGGCGGCGCCGATCGCCTCGGCCCCGACCTGCCAGAACTGCCGGTAGCGGCCGCGTTGGGGGGCTTCGGTGCGGAAGAAGCTCGACAAGTACCAGAGCTTGACCGGCTGGGGGAGCTTGTGCATGCCGTGCTCCAGGTAGGCCCGGCAGACCGGCGCCGTGCCCTCGGGCCGCAGTGTCAGGGATCGGCCGCCATCGTCGTCGAAGCTGTACATCTCCTTCTGCACGATGTCGGTCGCCTCTCCCACGCCGCGGGCGAACAGCTCGGTGGATTCGAAGGTCGGCGTCTCGATCCGCCGGTAGCCCGCCGCCCCGAGGATCCGCTCAGCGTGGGATTGGAGCACTGCGCGGCGGGCCGCGTCGGGGGGGAGCACGTCAAAGGTGCCTCGGGGGGCCTGGATCATGCTCATGGAGCCGACCCGGTCTAGTGTGCCGGCCGGTGATTGGGGTGCATGGAGCGCGAGCTCCGGAGGCTGGCAGGCAAGGACGCAGAAACCGTCGCGCAGCAGCGCTGCGCGAGGGGGCACCGCCGGCGAAGCCGGTGGTCAGGACGCCACATGACAGCCATCCGGGGCCGCGATACATGTGGCCTAATTGCCGGACGGTGCACTTATTGCTGGTGCGCGAGCTCGCGCAGGAACGGATTCGTGTCGCGCTCTTGACCGAGCGTGGTGACCCCCATGTGGCCCGCGTACACGGTCGTCTCCGGCGGATAGGCGTCCAGCAGCGACTGGATCGAGGTCAGCAACGTCGACCAGTCGCCACCGGGCAGGTCGACGCGGCCCACCGAGCCGGCGAAGAGCACGTCGCCGGAGAACAGGGCCGACTCGTCTCGGACCGAATAGGCCACGTGCCCGGGGCTGTGGCCGGGCACAAAGCTGACCTCAAATTCCAGGCCGGCCAGCTGGAGGGTCTCGCCCCCGTTGACCGTGTGGTCGGCCTCGTAGCTCTCGAAAGGTCCAAACCCGGCCCAGGGAACGTAGTCCATGATGTTGGCCAGCACGTGGGTCTCGAGCTCGGGGCACCACACAGGGGCGCCCGTCGCCAGGGCCACCGGCGCCACGGCGCCAACGTGGTCGAAGTGCGTGTGCGTGAGCAGGATGGCCTCGAGGCGCTCGATGCCCAGGGCCCGGACCGCTTCAAGGATGCGCTCTGGCTCCTCCCCGGGGTCGATGATCACCGCTGTGGGAGCGTCCTTGACCCGCACGATGTAGCAGTTCTCCTGCACCGGGCCGACGGTGAACATGCGCACGTCGATCACCTCGCCGCCTCCTTCTTGCGCTGGCGTCGTCGCCACAAAAACGTCTCGAGGTAGTACCCCGACGGCACGTAGAGGGCGAAGGCAAAGATGGCGAACAGGACGGCGGACAGGATCTTGCCCTTGGAGACGAAGAGCAGGAACAGGAACATGAAGCCCGAGGCCAGCAGGGCCCGGTTGATGGCGCTGCGCCAGGTCGGCGGAGCGGCCAGTCGCGCTTCCCGCGCCTGCTCGCGGGTCAGCTTCTGGTGGCGCTTCTTCTCCTCAGCAGTCGGCGGACGCCCGGTGCGCCCGCGGGCGGAGATCGTGCCCGCCGCGGTTCCCCGGTGTTTGCTGCGGCGCTTGCGCTTGGTCTGGGCCATCTCCATACGGAGATTAGTGACTATCTGTTGGTCCGTCGCGGCCCCAGCGAGCCAGGGCCGCCTCGATCGTGTCCCGGCCCCGAAGCGGCAGCCCGGACGGAAATCCATGCAGCGCGGTTTCGGGGGCCAGCCCCACCAGCTCTGCCTCGGCGGGCGTGACGTGGCGGGCCACCGCATCGACCACGGCGGCCAGCGGCGTGGCGGTCGGATCCTCGATGTTGGTCGAGACCTGGGCGCAGCCGCGGTGCTCGAGCCACAGCCCGATCGCGCGGACACCGACGAGTCCGTCCGCGCCGCCGTCACGGATCGCCGCCGCCGCGGCCCGGGCGTCGTCTAGGGTTGCTGAGGGCGTGAGGTCGACGTTGAAGGCGATGAGCGGCGGGCGCGCCGCCACAAGGACGGCACCGAGCCGAGGATGAAGACTGGCGGGACCGAAGTCGGGCCTCAGCTCGCCGGCGGCGATGCGGCGGGCCAGTGCCGCGGGTCCGCCCTTTCTGAGCTCGGCCCGCGTACGGCCCTGGCCCAGAGCCCCGTAGAGGAAGACGGGGAGCTTGAGCTCGGCCCCCAGCCGATCGCTGAGCACCAGCGCCTCGGCCGTCGCCGCACCGCGGCTGGCCGGGTCGAGATAGATGATCGGTGCCACATCCAGCGCGCCCACCCGCGGATGCACTCCGTGATGGTGCTCGAGCCCGATCCGCTTCACCGCCACCTCGGCGCCGGCCAGCAGCACCCCGGCCAGCTCCCCCGGCCTCCCGGCCAGCGTGAACGCCGTGCGGTGGTGATCGCGGTCGGAGTGCCGGTCCAGCAGATGCGTGCCGAAGGCAGCGGCGATGGCGTCGATGGTCGCGTCGTCGCGGCCCTCCGAGAAGTTGGGGTAGGCGAGCAGCGTCTTCACCCGGGCCCCCGGTGCTCAGTCCAGGACGTAGCGGCCGGCGTCCAGCACGGCCGTGTCGCCGACGGTCAGTGAGGCCTCCAGTACGACCACGTCGAGATGGATCGGAACCGAGACCGTACCCCCGATGCCCGCGCTGGCCCCGAAGGCCACGTGGACGGTGCCGAGGATCTTCTCGTCCTCGAGCACGTTGCCGGTCAGCTGTGCGCAGTCGTTGGTCCCAATGCCCAGCTCGGCGAGGTTGCAGCCCGCCTGGCCATGCTCGCGGAGGAGCTCCAGGTACTCCGGGCCTAGACCGGACTCGGCGCCGACCAGCTGGCCATCCTCCACGGTGAGCTCGGCCGGGTCGGAGCTGAGGCCGAGCGGGGCCAGGCTGGAGGCGACGATCCTGCCCTGGCCGCTGAGCGGAGCGATGAACCCCTCCCCGGCCGGGAGGTTGCCGAAGGCCCCGGGGGAGGTCAGGGCCCCGTCGTCGGCGATGCCGTCGCGTCCCGTCAAGTCAAGGCTGAAGTCAGAGCCCCGCGGACAGGTGAGATGCGCGTTCTGAGCCGAGCTGAGCAGCTGGGCCACCGCCCGCGATCGTGAAGCCATCCGATCAAAGTCCACGGCCATCACCCGAGCCAGCATGTCCTCGGTCACGCCGGGCAGCGTCGCGCCTCGCGCCCCGCCCTCTGAAGCCCGCTTGCGCGCCGGCGTGTGGCTGAGCGAGCGGCTGGTGGGAGCGATGAACACGTCGCAGGCGCTCATCGCGGCCGCTATGGGACGCGCCGGGTCGGTGCCGTCGGTGGCCCGCTCATCCATCACCGCCAGCACGGCATCGGCGCCCACGTGTCTGGCCTGGGCGCGCAGCGCCTCGCCGATCACTCGGGTGCCGGGATCCACGACCACGAGCACGTCCTCACCGGGCCTCACGGCCAGGCAGTCGTCGACGATCGTGCGTACCGCGGTCTCCAGGTCGGCCACGGAAGTGATCATATGTGTCGGCGGTCGCGGCCAAACGTCATCGCCCGCCCGGCCGAGGGCCAACTAGACTGCCCGGTCCCGGCCGGAGTAGCTCAGTCGGTTAGAGCAGCGGAATCATAATCCGCGTGTCGGGGGTTCGAGTCCCTCCTCCGGCATTTGACGGTTTGCGGGAATTTCCCGTGTTTATTCGCCTGATACCGCGGAGCGAGTCAGCCCACGGCCGCCCGGCGCGCGCGCCAGTGGCGGCGGCCGGGCGGGTGGTTGTCATCGTCGTTCTTTGCCGAGGCCTAGAGGGCGGTGACGACCGACTTGGTTTCCAGGTAGTTGTTCAGGACCTGGGAGCCCATCTCTCGGCCCCAGCCTGATTCTTTGTAGCCGCCGAATGGCATTGCGGCGTCGAACACGTGGAAGGTATTGATCCACACTGTGCCGGCCCGCAGCCGTCTGGCGGTGCGGTGCGCCTTGGAGATGTCGCGGGTGAACACGCCGGCGGCGAGGCCGTAGTTGGTGTCGTTGGCGACCGGAGCGATGTCCTCGGGCGAGTCGAACGGGATCGCGCACACCACGGGACCGAAGATCTCCTCGCGGACGACCTTCATCTCGTTGCTGGTGTTGGTCAGGATCGTCGGCTGTACGAAGTACCCCCGATCGCCCTCGCGTCCGCCGCCGACGACCGCGTCGGCCCCGTCGCTACGGCCCGAGTCCAGGTAGGCGAGCACCTTGCTGAACTGCTCGTCGGAGATCAGCGGTCCCATCTGCGACTCCGGATCCGTGCCCGGGGCGACCTTGATGTCCTTCGCGGCCTCGGCGACGCCGGCCACCACGTCGTCGAAGATGCCGCTCTGCACGTACAGCCGAGAACCAGCGTTACAACACTGCCCGTGGTTAAAGAAGATCCCGTTCGCCGCGCCGGCGATCGCCTCCTCGAGATCCGCGTCGGCGTAGACGACGTTCGGCGACTTGCCGCCCAACTCGAGCGAGACCTTCTTCAGATTGCCCACCGCAGCCTTGACAATCAGCCGGCCGACCTCGGTCGATCCGGTGAACGCGACCTTATCGACATCGTCATGGGCCGCCAGCGCCGCGCCGGCATCGCCGAACCCGGTGATGATGTTCACCACGCCGTCAGGCAGCCCGGCCTCCTGCATGAGCTCCCCGAGCCGTAGCGCCGAGAGGGGCGTCTGCTCAGCGGGCTTGAGCACCACGGTGCATCCGCACGCGAGCACCGGACCGAGCTTCCAGGCCGCCATCAGCAGCGGGAAGTTCCACGGGATGATCTGGCCCACCACGCCGACCGGCTCGCGCAGCGTGTAAGCGAGGTATTCGCCCGGCGCCGGCAGCGCCGAGATCGGAACTGTGGTGCCCTCGATCTTGGTCGGCCACCCCGCCATGTAGCGAAACAGGTCCGCCGCCAGCGGCACGTCCGCGGCACGGGCGACCGTGAACGGCTTCCCGTTGTCAAGCGCTTCGAGCATCGCCAGTTCGTCGGCGTTCTCCTCGATCAGCTCGGAGATCTTCCAGATCAGCCGCCCGCGATCAGACGAGTTCATTCGTCGCCAGGGCGAATCGTCGTCAAACGCCTTACGCGCGGCGCGAACGGCGCGATCAATGTCCTCTGCCTGCCCGCGGGCGACCTCGGTGAGGGTCTCCTCGGTGGCTGGGTTGACCGTGGCGAACGTCTCGCCCGACGCGGCATCTACCCAGTCCCCGTCGATCAACAGCCGGTGTGGTGAGTGGACGAAGCTGTCTGCCTGATGCTCTACGGATTCGGCAACCGCCATGGATCCGTCTCCTCTCTCCGCGCGAGCCTCGCCCGCGCGCCTCGTGGGGATGCTGCACCACCAAGCTAGTCCAATCCTCACTACCTAACAAGGGCAAACCCGCTCGGTGCACTGGCCCGTTGGGAGGTTGCGTTTCTGGACGCAGATGCCGCGCGCGCGGATCAACTGACGGCAGGCGAATGGGCGGTGCTGGCCGTGCTGGCAGAGAGACGAACCCATGGCTTTCGCGATGGGTAGCGCGATGGCCCAGACGGAGACATCGGCAAGGTCTGGTCGGGTGAGTGGCGGACGGACCGCCGTCAAGTGGCGGCCCGCCCGCATCGTTGCTCCGCGAGCGCTACGGGACCGTGGGGAACCGCCCGGCGGTCTCCTGGGCCTCGCGTTGGGCGCTCTCACCCTTCTCGTGACCAGCGTTCTCGTTGGAGACGAACTTGCCGCCGTCATGGCGCGGCCCGGGTGGGCCCGGGGCCGCTCTGGCGGACGCGCTACTCGTCGTCTCGGCGCCACTGGGGGCCGCGCTGAGAACCGTGGCACCCAGCGCGCCGCCGGCCATCGATCCGGTCACGAGCAGCGCGATCATGCCTCGTCGTTTGAGGTCCATCGGATGTCCTCCTTTGGTCGTTGACGCACTGGAGCGTCTCGTCTTCGTCGAAGACCAACGGCTGGAACGCGTCAACGTTTCCTAAGAGCGCAGCCGGCTGGATGGCGCGTGAGATCGCACCGCCAGTAATCCGAGTTACGCGTAATCGCGACCGAGTTGCATTAGCGTCGTGGTCGGCTCTAGGGTTCGTCGCGGCCCGTCCAGCTTGGGCCAGACGAGGCGAGGAGAGCCGAGTGGACGCAGCGAAGATTGGGGCTGGGCGGCGGCCGGGGATGCGCGCGTTCTGGGCGTCGCTTGACCGCAGCCAGCGGCGCACGCTGTTGATGATGATCGCGGTCGTCGCCGGCCTGCACGTTGTCGGCTTCGTCACGCTCTTCGCGCTCGTCGCCCCCAGTCACTACAGCCTCGGAGCATCAGGGACGTTCACCGTCGGGATCGGCCTCACGGCGTACACCCTCGGGATGCGGCATGCGTTCGACGCCGATCACATCTCGGCGATCGACAACACGACACGGAAGCTGATGAGCGAGGGCAAGCGGCCGTTGAGCGTGGGGTTCTGGTTCTCGCTCGGGCACTCGACGGTCGTGTTCGCACTGGCGTTTTTGATCTCCGTCGGCGTGCGCTCCCTCGACGGTCCGGTCAAGAACGACACTTCCAGTCTGCACCAGGTCACGGGCTGGATCGGCACGGGCGTGTCGGGCACGTTTCTGTACATCATCGCCGCACTGAACGTCGTGATCCTGGTTGGGATCATCAAGGTGTTTCGCGAGATGAAGACCGGACGCTATGACGAGCAGGCGCTTGAGGAGCAGCTCAACAGCCGCGGTCTGATGAACCGTGTCTTCGGCCGGCTGACCAAGGCCGTGACCCAGCCCAAGCAGATGTACCCCATCGGGGTGCTGTTCGGGCTCGGCTTTGACACCGCGACAGAGGTCGCGCTCCTGGTCATCGCCGGGAGTGCCGGCGCCGCCGGCCTGCCGTGGTACGCCATCCTCTGCCTACCGATCCTGTTCGCCGCCGGAATGTCACTGCTGGACTCAGTCGACGGCTCATTCATGAACTTCGCCTACGGATGGGCGTTCTCAAAGCCCGTCCGCAAGGTCTTCTACAACATCACCATCACGGGCCTATCGGTCGCGGTAGCGCTGGTGATCGGGACGATCGAGCTCGGCGGCCTGATCGCCACACACCTCAAGTTGTCGGGCGCGTTCTGGAACTGGCTGGAGAACATCGACATAAATCTGCTGGGCTTCGTGATCGTGGGCATGTTCATCGCCACCTGGGCGATCGCCCTGTCGGTGTGGCGCTTTGGGCACATCGAGGAGCGCTGGAGCGCTCATCTCAGCGACAGCGAGGCCGCCGGGTAGCGATCGTGACGCGCAGACTCAGGTCTGAACCTCTGGACTAAATGACGCTCGCTCCCGATGCTCCACCACTGAACTGCGGCAGCCTCGCTGACGCCGTGGCCGCGCTGCGTGAGCGCGGGCTGCGGCTGTCCACCCCCCGTCGCCTTGTGCTCGAGGCGCTGTTCAGCGCCGAGGGGCCCGTGTCGAGCGAGGAGCTTGCGAGCGCCCTCCAGCTCGACTCGAGCTCGGTGTACCGCAACCTCGAGCTGCTTGAAATCCACGGCCTGGTGCGCCACGTACACCTCGGTCATGGCCCCGGGCTTTACGCGCTGCGGGGTCAGGAGGAGCGCGCCTATCTGTACTGCGAACGTTGCGGCTCCGTCCGGACGCTGGCTCCAGAGCAGCTCAATCCCGTCCGCGAGCGGATCCAGCAGCAGTTCGGGTACGAGGCCCACTTCACGCACTTCCCAATCATCGGCACATGCCCGTCGTGCTCGGCTCAGTCCCCGCCCGCGTGAGCGTGGAAGCCTACGGTGACCGCTGTCACCCTCAGGTCAGTGTGCGGTCACCGGGACCGCCGATCAACGCGAAGGCGCCGGCCAGCAAGCCCAGCACACCGACGATCAGCGCGACGAGCGTCAGCACCGAAACACCGCTGCCGCCGCCCCCCAGGGAGCTCGCGACGTCGATGCGGGGTGCCGGAGCCGCCGATGCCTGCGGACCGGCCCAGTTGACGATTGAGCCGTCGGAATAGGTCTGCTGAACCTGGAAGCTGTAGGAGTGGGCCGACGAGGGCTCGGCTAGGAACTGAAACAGCGAGTCCTCACCGGTCGGCGTCCTGCCGCCAGTCCACGTCACCTTCGCCACCACCGCGCTGTCGCCCGAGCCGGTGTGCTGGACCTGCTGAGTCCAGCCAGTCGGCGGGGGGACGAAGGAGTCGAGGGCGAATCCGGCCGGAACGGTCATCTCGACCTTGCTGGTGGTCACGCCGCTCTTCTCAGTCGGCACCGCAAGGCTGTAGAGCTGCTGCTGGCCTGCCACCGACACGGCCGGACTGACCCGAGCGTGGGCGCAGGCAACCGCCGGGACCAGCAGCGCCGCGGCGGCGGCGGCAACTGCGACCGAGACGATCCGGCTGGCCGGCGACTTGAGATTCACGGTGTCCTTGGATCCTCTCACTGGGATAATCGGGATCGGCCAGGCTACGAGAGTCCGGCGGTCGCTGGACAATTCGCTGCGGACGCACGCGCCCGTCTCACGTACCAGGCGGAAACAGGTAGGAGCGGTGCGGCGGCACGTACGGCACCACCTCGATCACAATCTCTGAGTGTCTGCGGAGCGGCAGGGCGCCGGGAGGGCCATGCCAGCGGCGCCCGTTGAGGAACACCGTCACCCGGCTACCGCGCGGCGCGCGGAACCCGGCCATCCGCGACGGCGCCAGGGGCTGACCCCAGGAGCGGAACAGGTCGGCCAGCGACCGGGTGTGCCCGACGCGCATCAGTACAACACCGGTCGGCTCGAGCGTCACCAGATCGCCGTAACAGCCGGCCGCGAAAATCCGCCCCTCCGAGACTCGCCGGGGTGGCCGCGTGCCGATCCCGGCGGCCACCAGGACGACCCGGTTGGCCGCAAATAGCTCCACATGCACGCCGAAGCGTCGGCCCAAGTGCGGCCGGCAGGCTCCGATGAGCGGACCTCGCGCGGGCGGATGAAAGCTGGCTCCCGTTCCGATGGGGCGCGCCTGGGCCATGAGCGCCCGTGGGAGGCCATGGCTCGAGTCATCTCGCTGAGCCGCGCCGCAGCCCGTCAGTACAAGCGCCGCGCTCAGAGCGACGGAGCTGAAGCGCCCGCGGCGACCACAAGCCACACCGACTCTCGCCATCTCCATTCACGTTGCAGCGTACGAGGCAGCCGGATGAGAGACTGAGGAGAAGCGTTATGCCGATGCTCCGCAGCCGTGTAATCGTCGTCGCTCTCGCCGGCCTGGCGCTCCACGTCGCCGTGATCGGCTCGTAGCTGCTCGTGCTTGCTCTGCTCATCACGCTGCTGCAGCTGGCCGGTGGCAGTGCATCACCGCCTCCGCAGAACGCGACCGAGCACAGGCAGACCGGAGTCCGAAGCGGCGCGGTCGGGGCCGCCGCGGCTCCGCGCTCCGTGATCACGCGAATGACCACGAACCAACTGGCCGGACAGCGGGTCATCTACGCCTACGCCGGCTTGCAGCCGCCGCCGGCGCTGATGGCCGCGATCCGCGCTGGTCAGGCCGGCGGTGTCATCTTCTTCGGACCCAACGTTGCCAGTCGCGGCCAGATCCGTTCGGTGATCCGCCGCCTTCAGCGGGCCAGCTTGGCCAGCCCGGTGCATGCTCGCCTGCTGATGCTGACCGACCAGGAAGGCGGCCAGGTCCGCCGGCTGCCCGGAGCGCCGATGCTGTCTGAGAAGCAGATCGGCGCCAGCTCACAGGCCGTGGCTCTTGCGCGCTCGGCTGGCAGCGGCGCGGCGCGGAACCTGTCCGGGGTGGGCTTCAACGTCAACCTGGCGCCGGTCCTGGACGTATATCGCCGGCCCGGGAACTTCATCGACGAGTTCCAGCGCTCCTACTCTGACCACCCGCGAGCGGCGTCCCGTCTCGCAGCCGCGTTCATCGCCGCCCAGCAGCCGTGGGGAGTGGCGGCGACGGCCAAGCACTTCCCGGGGCTGGGCCCGGCGAGCAGGAGCCAGAACACCGACTTCGGGCCGGTCACGTTACCCACCGCGTTGGGACGCTTGCGAGGCGTCGACGAGGCACCGTACCGACGGGCCATCGCCGCGGGCGTGAAGCTGGTCATGAGCTCGTGGGCCGTCTACCCCGCACTCGACCCACGGCGCCCGGCCGGCCTTTCCCGGGCCGTGATCGGCGGTGAGCTGCGGGGGCGCCTGCGCTTCCGGGGTGTGACCATCACCGACGGGATCGATGCCGGTGCGGTCAAGCCCTACGGAGCGCTGGGCCGTCGCGGCCTGCTCGCCGCCCAAGCCGGAGCCGACCTGATTCTGTGCGCGGCCACCGAGCCCAGTCTGAACACACCGCGGCAGGGTCGCATCGTCCTGCACGCGCTGGCCGCCGCGCTAGGGCGCCATCAGCTGCGCATGGCCGCCGCGCGCGCCTCGGCGGCGCGCATCCTGGCCTTGCGGATCCATTCCTAGTCGAGCATGCCAGACCGTCTCGGTTCGGCGCCGCGCTGCCCCGTCGGGCTACTTACGCAGAGCCTTGTAGGTGACCACTGCCGCGGCCGCGCCGACGACGGCGGCGGCCGCGAAGGCGCGAAACGGACCGGGCTTGCCGCCCGCGACCCGCTCACCGGCGGCTTTACCAACTGTGCGGACAGCGGCGCTCACGCTGCCGCCGCCCAAATCAGCATCCGCTGGATGCGGTCGAGCAGCTGGGGGCTCATGTAGGTGGACTGATCGGCTTTCTCGAGCAGCAGGTCGACGTACTCGGTGACCTGCTCGGTCGTCCAGAACGAGGCTTCGATCCGATCCAGCAACTGATGGCTGGGATAGGTGTCGGCACGGACGCGGTCCATCAGCATCTCGTAGTAACGCTCTTGCTGCACAGGCACCAGACTCTCCTTTCGAGTCACATGAGGTCCCCGAGGGGACCGAGGTTGAGATTGAGGTCCTCGTCGCTGAAGCCGAACACGGCTTTGAGCTCATCCATGCGCTCGGCCAGGGCCATGAACGTCTGTCCCAGACGTTCGACCTCATCGGGACTGAGGTTTCCGGCCTCCACCCGGTGCACGGCCTGGCGCTCCATCAGCTGCCGAAGCAGCTCAATGATGGTCAGCACCAGCTGGGCTAGCCCTTTTTCAAGGCCCTCGGGATCGGCGCTCACCCGACGCGTCAACGAGGATTCGATCCGCTCCAGCTCACTCTGGTTCAGCAGCGGCGAGGCTCCGGAGAGCAGCTTGTCAGCCACCTCCGCCCCCTTCGACAAAGCTGTACGCGGGCCACGGACCCGTGCAGACCAAGTCGACATCATCAAGAGTCACGTCCACCTTCTTCACCCTGGCCACGAACTGATCAGCCGCGTCTCGATCAACCAGGAACGCAGCTGTCACGGGAGCTGTCGGACGACTGAGGATCCTGTAGCGCGCACTTCGCGCAAAGGGGTCGAGCGTTTCGTGTAGCGCGGCGGCGAGACGTCGAGCGCGTCTCTCCAGCGCCGCCCGAGCGAGCATGTAGTCGGTTCCCGCCCCCGACGTCGCTGGGCGCTCATCCTCGGGTGAGCTGGAAGGCTCACCCCCTGGCCAGATGGCCCGTACGCTGAGCTCCACCGCGCCGCGGATGCGCTCCATTGTGGCCTGCAGCTCAGATCGCCGGTCACGGAGAAGATGCTCCACCGCGCCGGCGTCCTCGATCAAGCTGCCGAAACGCGCCGGAAGTACGGTCCGATCGGACATGTGAGCCTCGATCACGGCCTCAAACGCCCACAGCGATTGCTCATCGATCGAGGGTGGCATGGCGTGCTCTGAAACCAGAGCGACCAAGCCGTCCTGTCCAATGGGCCGCACCGGCTGGGCGCCCACGCCCTTCTGCGCTTGACCGGTCTGACCGCCGTCGGTGATTGCGTAGAGCAGCAGGCTCACGCTCGCGCCGCCTTGTCAACCGCCGCCAGGAGGATGCGGAGATCGAGCCTGACCAGGTCGATGTCGGCCGCGGCCAGCGTGACCTCGCCCTCCACCACGATCCCGCCTTGCAGCAGCCTGTCCAGCAGGTCTATGAGCGCGATGTCCCGAGCGCTACCGGCCGCCAGGAGGGTCTGTGCCGGGGGCGTCATCCGGCTGCTCCGATGGCGTCGGGAACGAAGTTGTAGGCCGGCCAGGGACCGGTGGGCTCGAGCTCGAGACCGAGGGCGGAGAATTCACGGCGCAATTCATCCACGGTGTCGTGAAAACGGGAGAGCGCGGCGTCATCGAGTAGGTACACGCCGTTGAGCACCATCACGCCGACGCGCCCGCTGACCTCCGGGCGCTGCGGAGCGATGATCAGAGCCGAGGCGGCCAGGTCGCTCAGGCGCCCATGAATCGCGTCACACGCGACCTGAACCTGCTCGTCGGCTTCACCCCGCGCGCGCTGCTCACTTCGGCGCTGCTCCATGTACGCGGCTCCGGATTGCGCTTGGTCGTCGTCCCGACCGCGCTCCGGTATGGGAAAGGTCACGAACACCTTTACCCCCCATTCCGACCTGCCCTGCAAGGTGGCCAGCGCCTCCTGCATGGGGCCGGCCTCGCGTCTGAGCATGGTCCGGACGCCGGCCTCATCGCGATAGATCGAGCACAGCCGCATGGGGATGACGGTGGCCAGTCGGCCGATCGCCTCCAGCGTCTCCTCGTGGCGGCGGGCAATCCGCTCGACCCAGTTCATGTCACCCAGGTGTTCGCGCAGTTGGTCCTCGTCGAAGTCGGCCAGAGGCACCTGACTGACCAAGGCACACAGCTCTCCCTCCGACAGAGACGTGACGTCATGGGCTGGATCCACGCCGGCTAGCTTCGCCGGCAGCGTTTGGGCATCAGCCACGGTCACGCAGTACACGTACCAGCCCAGCTCGGGACCGGAGCCGGGCTCGGCATCACCGTCGGCCCGTAGCGAGCCGCGCGGGGCGCTGGTGGACGGAGCGCTGGTGGACGGAGCGCGGGTGGACGGAGCGGGGGTGGGCCGGGAACGTGGCAGTGGCTCAAGCTCGACCTGCGCCCGTTCGAGCATTGCCTGAGCCATCGCGTCACTGAGCGTTGCCCGTACACGGGCCCGCGCCTCCGAGCGTGCCTGGTCCAACAGCTCGGGAACCTCATCGGCGGCCACACGTTCGAGGGCCGCCCGCAGACGCGCGATGGTGTCATCAGCGCTCGGCACGGGGCTCCTGATCCTCGTCGCCGTCACCGTCGCCGATGCCCAGTTGCCGCTCCAGCCGGTCCAGTCGCTCCCTCAGCTCGCGGTTCTCAGACTCCAGGTCCTTGCCCTGGGTTGTCAGGCTGGGGTCGTTCTCCCACCAGTTGATCCCCATCTCCCGCGCGCGGTCCACCGACGCGACCAGCAGGCGGATCTTGATCGTCAGAAGCTCGATGTCAAGCAGGTTGATCTGGATGTCGCCGGCGATCACGATGCCCTTGTCGAGCACCCGTTCGAGGATGTCGGCGAGGTTGGCCGGACCGCCGCTTCGGTCGGTCAGGTCCGATCGTCCGTAGGTCTGGGGCAGCTGGCTACGCGGCCCGGACTGAAAGCTCGACATAGGGCTAGTCCTCGTCGGCCTGGCTGCGGTTGTAACGGCGCTGGCGTCGGTAGCCGGTGAGCTCTCCGTCACTGCCGAGCGTGACCCGGTAGGCCCCCAACACGTCGGTGGAGTTGGGGATCCGGGCCAGCTCCACCACGGCCACGGTGACCTCCCAGCCGTTGTCGTCGTCCTGTTGCACGCCGAGTACCGACTCGACGGGTCGGCCCATCAGCTCAGGGAGATCCTGGCGAACGCGCTGGACCGCATCTCGGGCCGAAATGGCCTTGTTGGCGGAACCGTTGCGACTCTTGGTTGAACCCTTCTCAGGCATTGAACCCATCCTCATCAAGCTCGGTTATTGACAATCCGCGCGGAGTCCGTCGGGCCTGGCTGACGGCCAGGCGCTGGAGGAGATCATCCTCACGGGCGGCGATCTCCTCGTCGCTGTAGCGCCCTTCCTCGGCTTCGAACTCCAGCTGCAGCAGCTCGGCCCGGATTCGGCCCTCGTCGTAGAGCTCGCGCTCTGCCTCCTGGGCCACCTGGTCGGCCACCCAGACCACGCCGCGCACCGGCGCGAGCGGGAGGGTGAGCAGGCCCGTGAACAAACCCACGGTCAGGCCTCCTGTGCGAGGGTGACGAACGAATGCGGTGGGAGCGGACCTGTGTACTTCAGCCGCATCCGCTCGGCCTGGTCTCGTCCAATGTTGTCCACCGCAGCGTCGAAGGCGTCTATCTGCGACTGGCCGACCAGAAACGACGCGCTGAGGACAATGCGTTCGTGCGGAGGCGGGGCCACGTCGACGGCCAGGGCAAGCGGCCCCAGCGCGTCGAGGATTCGCTCCGCGTCGGTCTCGCGCTTGCGCTGCATCGCCGCTGCCACGAGCTCTCCGAGCTGGATGCGACCGTAGTAGGTGGCATCGTCCGGGGCGCCGCGCAGCGAGTCGCGCAGGCGGGCGATGTCTTGGTCCTCGGCTAGCACTTCGCGTAGCAGCGGCTCTTCTTCATAGCTGGCTCGTAGCTTGAGCTCGGCCTTGCCGTCGAACTCGGTCAGCTGTGCGGCCAGCTCCTGCTCATGGGGCTCAAGGAGTTCACGCGCTACTTCAGCTTCGCTCATGAGCACACCGAAGCGCATCGGCAACACCGTGCCCAACGCGTGCGTTTCCTCAAGCACCCGCGCGTGTGTGGTCATCGCGTCGCGTCCCATGGTCAGCTCCGCCTCTGGCGCGGAACTGACCAGGGCGGCGACCGCGTTGCTGGTCACCAGCTCCAACGGCGCGTCGCCGATTCCGGCGCGAGATGGCAATGACCCCGAGGGCCGCACCACCCCGTAGACGTACTTGACCGGCATGTCGTCCCAGACGGCGAGCGCTAGCTGGAGCGCCCGCGGGTGGACGCGCGCTGGCGCGAGCGCGACCCTGAGCCCGATCCGGACCCGGATCCGCTGCGTGATCCCGAGCCCGAGCCGCTGCGCGAACGCGATGATGAGGACGAGCGTCGCGCACTGCCGGAGCTTTCGCTGTCGTCGTCATCATCGTCAGACCCGAGCAGTTTCTCCTTGGCGCCTTCCAGCATCCCCTTGGTCTTGCTAGCCGCGCCGCCCTCGGTCATGGACTCCATCAGGTCCGGCAGTCCTTTTCCTGAAGCGGTCCCCAGGTCCAGCCGGTTGACGGCCTCGGCGAAACGCAGGTAGGTATCGACGCTGGCGATCACGATCCGCGCGTCGACGGTCAGCAGCTCGATGCCGACCAGAGAGACACGCAGGAAGATGTCGATGACCAGACCCTTGTCGAGCAACAGGTCGAGGACGTCGTAGAGGCCGCTGGAGCTCGACCGCTGCACGTAGCCGGAGCCCGCTCCCCGGGACATTGAGGTGGATGACATGTGTGCCTCCCGTTTCGAGTAGTTAAGTGAGAGTCCGGTGCCGTGTCTCAGCGACCGGGGGTGGAGTCGTCGTAGAGATCTGGATTGATCAGCTCAAGGCGGGACTTGAAGCGGCGCAGGTCAGCCGCGGTACGGCGGTCCGCCAAGCGAGTGCCGAGGGCCAGAGCCTGGCGGGGATCGGCGGGCACAACATCGAGGCTCAACTCGATTCGGGTGAGACGATCGCCGAGTTCGTGAAAGGTGATCAGACCTGCACAATCTGAGCCGCGTGAGGACTGCCAGGCAAAGCTTTCCTCCTCGCGCTCATCGAGAATCTCGCCTTCCCAGTCCGTGCCCGAGGAATCCTGTACTCGACCCCGCAGCACGGCATCATCATCGCGCTCTAGGTCGGAGATTCGGTTCACTCCTTCGGGTAGCCAGCTCAAGGCGATCCACTCCCGCCAGGCGACCGCTACCGGGACCGCGACGTCTAACGAGACTTGAATCGGTGGACGATTGGAAGTGTCACGGTCGCTGCTCGTGCTCGTCGTATCAGTTACCCACTGGGCCGCTCGGCGCAGTAGCTCGGCGCCGGAGGTCAGTCCGTGTTGGGCCAGTACGCGCGCTGTCTTGGTCGCCTCGCCGACAACCTCAGAACCGCGGCCCGGGACCGCAGCCCGCGCCGTCTTGGCGGCAGCCTTAGCCGGCTTGGACGCTGAGAGCGCCTGACCCGGCTTGGCTGTCTGCCGAGCCCTGGCTTTGTTACTAGGTCCACGTGCGGCATCCACCGGTCGACCGGTGGGCCCACGCTTCCCCGATCTCGGCTTGCTCGGCTGGGGCCTGGACTTGGGCTTGGCGCTAGTGGTGGCCATGCCGCATTAGCTGATCGCGCGCCCAATCTGCTCAGCCTTCTCACGCACGCTGCGTACCTCGTGGGCGAGCTTGCCGAACTGGCGCCCCGCCTCCCCCACCTGCCCGGCCAGCCCGTTGAACTCGAACTTCTTGCTCGGGACGGGAACGCCAAGTGCCTTGCGGCTGCGCTGGAGCGCGGTGCGGCCGAGAACGACTCCGCCTGCGACTCCTGCAGCTGCGCTCACGAATGAGATGCCAACTCGGGCCACCGTCTCACGGCTGCCGTTGGCGCTGCTGGCGAACAGGGAGCCACCGCCGGAGCTGGTACTACGCGCGGCTTCGCTGCGGGCGTGACCAGCGCGCGTCGCAGCAGGCTTGGCTGACGTGCTCGGCTTGTTGGCCGACGTGCTCGGCTTGTTGGCCGGTCTGCGCTGCTCGCTACGTGTCGAACTCGGCCCCTTGGCCCGCGACTTCGTGCCGGAACTGGACTTCGCCTTCGTGGCCCGAGTCCCGCTTGACTTACTGGCGGCCCGATTCGCGCTCCCGCTCGACGCGCTCTTGTCCGAGCCGTTGGCACTGCTCGCCTTGCGGGTTCGTCCACTCGCGCGCTGGGATGACGAGCTTCCGGACTTGCGCGATCCCGAGCGTCCCTCCGATGCACCGCGTGAAGCCGCCGTGCGCCGATTCTCGACAGCCATGTCTACCTCCCTATCAAGACCATTCCTGAGCAGCGTCGGCACACTGTCTTGGCCGCGCCTGAGCAGGAAAAACTTGTAGGTGGGCTACCCCTTGCCTGTTCGCCCTACACCACGCAAGGGAAATTGCGAGCTGCTCATACGTCCGCTTGCGTACATCCACCAAAGCCGTGATCGTCTACCAGCGCCGTCGTTTGGCCCGCCACACTTGGAAAGACGAACTTACGGTGAATCGCAGTGACGGGTCCATCCCCAGCGGTTCGCTCACAGAGTTGAGGTTAAGACTGAGCCACAACCGTTCGTTGAGGTTGTTACCAGGGTAGCCCTGACAGACGCACAAAATCGGAGGGAGCAGGGGATGGCCAATGACATGCAGGACACCCTGAAGCAGCTATTGATCAGCACGATCGAAGGCGCGGGCAAGAGTTCGAACGGCGCCAGCGACAAACTTGAAAAGAGCTCCGGCTCTGGCGGCGGAATATCGGGAGCCCGCGGCGTGGCCGCGGGAGTCGGCGCCGCCGCACTGGCTCCTATGGCGATCAAGGGGCTGGGCAAGCTGGCTCGCGGAGCTGGAATGAACGGTGTCCAGGATCTCGTCAAATCGCCCGGGAAGGCCGTCCAGGGGCTCGGGTCCAACCTCGGTGGCCAGGTCGGCTCCACGCTCGGAGACAAGGTGAGCGACAAGGTCGACGAGGCCGGTGGTCCGTCGGGAATCCTGTCGGACACGGTTAAGGGCGTGATGCCCTTCGGCGGTGGTGGTGGCGGTAGCAAGGGTGGCGGCCTTGGTGTCGGCAAGGGCCGGCGTATGCCGGTTCAGCAGAGCGTCGACATCGCCGCTCCGCTCGAGACCGTCTACAACCAGTGGACCCAGTTCGAGGACTGGCCCGAGTTCATGCACCGCGTCGTCCGAGCGACTCAGGAGGACGACTGCACGGTCTCCTTCACGGCGAAGATGTGGACTCGGAGCAGAGAATTCAGCGCCAATATTGAGACCCAGCGTCCCAACGAGCGCATCAAGTGGAAGGTCAGCGAGGGCATTGATCACGCGGGGGTGGTCAGCTTCCACGAGCTCGGGCCAAACCTGACCCGGGTGCTGTTGGCCATCGATGTTCAGCCCGGCGGAATGATCGAGAAGATGGCCCGCGGGATGCGACACGTCAAGCGAGCCGCGCGGGGGGACCTGCATCGCTTCAAGGCTTTCATCGAGATGGCCGAGCAAGAGACCGGGGCCTGGCGAGGGGTGATCGAGGAAGGCGAAGTGGTCGAGGAGCACGACCCGAGCTACGACGAGGACCGCGAGTACGCCGACGTCCAGGATGTCCTCGAGGACGCGGAGGGTTCGTCGGATGACGACGAGGACGATGACGAGGGCGAGGACGAGGGCGAGGACGACAAGGACTCAGCCCAGGCTCAGAGCGATGATGACGACAACGAGCAGCCGCAGGCCAGTCGTTCGCGTCGCCGCCGCCAGCAGTCCAGCAACGGTCACGGCGCCAATGAGGAGTCGGAGGACAGTCCTAAGCGGTCGCGGTCGGCCAGCCGCTCGTCTTCTTCGCGCTCCTCCGGTAGCGGAGGCGGCCGCGCCAACGCGCGCTCGGGCTCCTCGGGCGGCAGCGGCAGCCGCAGTGGTGGTAGCTCGGGGGGGTCGCGTCGCTCTTCAGGTGGCTCACGTAGCTCTTCGGGCAGCTCCTCCTCGGGACGCCGAAGCCGATCGCGCAGCTCCAGCAACTAGCGAGAGGAGGACACGATGGCAATTGACCTACGTGGCACCATTCAGCAGCTAGCCGTAAAGGCAATCGAGAGCGCCGTTCAGAAGGCGGCCCCCGAGCCGCCCAAACCGGAGCCGAAGAAGCCCCACCTGTCGACCGGTCGCGCGATGCTGCTCGGCGCCGGACTGTTGACGGCCGGTCGAGCGCTGGCCAGCCCGCGAGGGCGAGAGCTGGTCGGGTCGGTGCGTGATCGCCTCGAGGAGCAGCGAGGCTCCGACGATGAAGACTACGACGACATCGAAGCCGAAGGCGAAGAGGACTACGAAGACGAGGACGAGGGATACGACGACGTCGAAGCCCAAGAAGACGACGACTACGAAGACGAGGACGAGGACGAGGAATACGACGACGTCGAAGCCGAAGGCGAAGAGGACGACGAAGACGAGGACTACGACGACGTCGAGGCCCAAGAAGACGACGACTACGAGGACGAGGACGAGGACGAGGACGAGGAGGCCCCCCGGCCGCGCAAGTCACGCAGTCGCGCCCGCAGCTGACCCACCCCAGCGCCCAAGACGGGGCTGGGTCGACTTTTATGTCAATAGAACAGGAAATCCGCCTCGATGTCGGCTAAGTGACACCCGTCTCGCTGGAGGCGCTCCGGGTGATCGCCGGCGTGATTGAATGCGGCCGTGAGCGGAGCCCTGAGCGCCGAGACGAGCCAGATCCGGGGGCACGGCGGGGACGAGATAGAGGCCTACCTGGCTCGCCCGGCCGGAACAGAGTCACGTGGCGGGGTGATCGTGATCCATCACATGCCCGGCCAGGACCGCGCCACCAAGGAGATCGTGCGGCGCTTCGCCGAACTCGGCTACAACGCGATCTGCCCCAACCTGTACTGGCGTGAAGCCCCGGGCGCCGCTCCTGACGACGCGGCGGCCACCGCGCGTGCCCAGGGCGGAGTCCCCGACGAGCGCCTGGTGGGTGATGTGGCCGGCGCGGCCGAGTATCTGCGCGGGCTGCCCAGCTCCAACCAGAAGGTAGGCGTGATCGGCTACTGCTCTGGGGGCCGGCAGTCGGTCCTGGCCGCGTGCCACCTGGAGCTGGACGCGGCCGTCGACTGCTACGGCGCCTTTGTGGTCGGGACGCCGCCTGAGGACTTCCCGCTGCGGGTCACCAACCTGGTCGACCAGCTGCACGAGCTCCGCGCTCCGCTGCTGGGCCTGTTCGGCAATGAGGACTCCGCCCCCACGCCCGACCAGGTCGACGAGCTCGACCAGATTCTCAGCCAGCATGGCAAGCCGCACGAGTTTCACCGCTACGACGACGCCGGTCACGCCTTCTTCGCCGTCAACCGCCCCGCCTACCGGGCGACGGCGGCCAACGACGGCTGGGAGCGGATCGCCGACTTCTTCCACACCCACCTCGGAGGCTGACGATGTGTACCTACGCGACCGTGCAGACGAGCGTCGACGGAAGCGCCAAGGGTCCGGGCGGGCGCTGGTTTCACGTCACCGACGCCACCGTCTACTTCGACCACCCGGTCCATGCGATGGCCGAGCACAGCCTCAACATCGACCTCGCCGATCCGTCGCGCGGACCGTCGGCACGCGTCGCCCTGGAGCTCACAGCCACTTCGGCCCGGGAGCTGGTCGGCGCCATCCAAGCCGCCCTGGATTCGGCGCCGGCCGAGCTGACGGCCTGAGCTCGGAGGCTCAGCCTTTGGGTGGCAGGGAGCGGGCGTGGGCAACGCCGCGATCAACCCATCGCATCAGCTGACGCTTGTCCTTTACGCCCTCAGGGGCTACCCGCAGCCAGCCCTGCATCTCCCGGCCGCGCATGACAAAGGGCGCGGCATGCTGTTGCTGCACCAGCTCATCGGTCTGCTCAGGGTCGACACGGAGCAGCAGTCCTCCCTGTCCGCTGGCCGCCACCGACATGTGACCGCCGATCAGGAAGGCCAGGCCGCCGAACATCTTCATCTCGACCACACCGTCCTGGTCGGCCAGCAGCTCGCGAATGCGGTTGGCCAGATGCTCGTCGTAGGCCATCGACCGATTATGCCCAGCCGCCTGCGCCTCAGCCTCGGCGCGCGAGCAGCGGCTCCAAGCGGGCGATCACGTCGTAGTAGTGCGTGGGCATCAGACGAACGAGGGCGTCGAGGAAGTAGGCGTCGCCTCCGACCAGGACCCGGGCCTTGCCCGCCTGCACGCCGGCGTGGATGATCTGCGCCGCACGCTCCGGCGTAGTCTGGGCCATGGCCTCAAACTGGCGCGAGGCCTCGTCATGCGACAGCCCGGCCTGGGTCGGATGATCGTGGTAACGGGCGTTGCGCAGCACGTTGGTCTTCACGCCACCGGGGTGGACGTTGACGGCGCGCACCCCGGTCCCGCGCAGCTCCTGGCGTAGAGAATCGGTGAAGCCGCGCACCGCGAACTTGGATGCGCAGTAGGCACTCTGGCCCGGGAAGCCGAGCAGCCCGAACACGCTCGACGTGTTCACGATCGCCCCGGAGCGCTGCGCCAGCAGGATGGGCAGGAAGGCCCGTACCCCGTGGGTGACCCCCTGGAAGTTGACCTCGTTGACCCATTCGTCGTCTTCGACCGCGCCTTCGGCCACACCCTGGGTCGTCGTCACCCCCGCGTTGTTAAACACCATCCCGAGCGGACCCGGTGACCATTGCGCCACCTCGGCGGCGAAGGCCATCTGGGCCTGGCGGTCGCGCACGTCGAACCGGCGCGTGAGAACCGGGCCGGAGCCGAGCATGTCACCCGTGGCGGCCAGCCCCGACGCGTCCTGGTCGACGATGGCCACGGGACACCCGCGCGAGGCCAGCAGCATGGCCATGGCCCTTCCGATGCCCGAGCCCGCCCCGGACACGTAAGCCGTGCGGCCATCGATTGCCACCTTGATCTTGCTCATCGTGCTCCTCTTGGGCGGTCAGGCCAGAACCGGCTCGCGCGCGGGGCGCGGTAGCTCGGCGGTGTACTCATCGGCGTTGAACTCAGCCACGCGCCGCTGATATGCGCGCACGCTACCGGGCCATAGGGTCGAGTTGCGACCCGTGGCATCGACGTACCAGCTCAGGCAGCCGCCAGCCGTCCACACGCTGCCCTGGGTCCCCCGGTCGAGCTCAGCGACGTAACCGGATTGGGCGGGCTCGGTCGGCTCCAGCGCGGCCAGACCGTGCCGGCGCCGGTGGGCCAGAACCTGGCTCAGGTACTTGATCTGTGCCTCGATCATCAACAGAACCGAGTTGTGTCCCAGCCCCGTGTTGGGGCCCAGGAGCATGAACAGGTTCGGAAAGCCGGCCACCGTGATGCCGAGGTGCGCCTTGGGACTGCCCTGCCAACTCTGCGCCAGCGTCCGCCCGTCGCGCCCATGGACGCGATAGCTGATCGGCGGATCGGTGACCTTGAAGCCGGTGCCGAAGATGATCGTGTCGACCTCGTGCTCCCGGCCGTCGGCGTCGACGATCGAATGCTCGCGGATCTCGCTGATCCCAGACGACACGACCTCGACGTTCTCGGCGCACAGGGCCGGATACCAGGTGTCTGAGCCCAGCACCCGCTTGCAGCCCAGCCGGTAGTCCGGAGTCAGCTGGGCCCGCAGCGCCGGGTCACTGACCTGGCGCGCGATGTGCGCTCGAGCCCTTCGCTCGGCCACGCGCATGACAGCCGGATGGCGAAAACCGAAGTGAAACGACTCCAGCAGGGAGAACACGCCGCCTCGGGTGAGCCCGAGCAGGCGCGGGAAACGGGCAAAACGTCGCTGCCACCTGAGCGGGATGCGCGGGTTGCCCCGGGGAAGGACCCACGGCGGCGTGCGCTGAAAGAGGTGTAGCTGCTCGACCTCGGGCTGGATCTCAGGCACGAACTGGATCGCCGACGCGCCGGTGCCGACCACCGCCACCTTGCGCCCGCGGAGGTCGTGATCGTGCTGCCATTGGGCGGAGTGAAAGATGCGCCCCTGGAAGCGCTCGGACCCATCGAGGTCGGGGATCGTCGGATCGGCCAGCGCGCCGGACGCTGAGACCAGGACATCGGCGGTCAGCGGACCACTGGTGGTCTCGATCTCCCACCGCTGGTCCTCGGAAGCCCAGCGCGCCGCGGTGACCTCATGATCAAAGGCGAAATGGTCAAGCACGCCGTGGCGCTCGGCGACACCGCGCATGTACTGCCAGATCTCGGGCTGGCTGGCAAAGGTCTGGCTCCAGGCGGGGTTCGGCTCCTCGGCGTAGGAGTAGAGCACGCTCGGAATGTCACACGCGCAGCCGGGATAGCTGTTGTCTCTCCACGTGCCGCCGAGATCGTCGGCACGCTCCAGGACCACGAAATCCTCGCGCCCCTCCGCCTTGAGCGTCATGGCCATGCCCAGTCCGGCCAAGCCCGCTCCGGCGATGGCAATCTCAAAGTGCCGGTGGGTGTGGCTCATATCTTTTGGCTTCCTTCCCCTGGAGATTGGTACGTCACTGTACCGGCGGTACGCTAGCATACCGCCGGGGTCCCGGCAAGGGCCAATCAGGCCCGATCAAGACCCGATCAAGGCCGGCGAGGCGGCGCCTAGAGCAGCGCGCCGGTGAGGATCGCCTTGACGGTGTCCCGCGCGCCGGCCCGCAGCTCGCGCACGTCGCGGCCTCGCTGCAGAGAGATCACCGCCAGCTCCCGCAGACCGCCGGCAATGATGATGGCGGTGTCCATGGACAGCGGGCGGGCGTCGATAGCGGGCTGCACCGCCCGGCTGGAGTCGACCAGGGAGACCATCATGCCGGCAAAGCGCTCCAAGGTCGCCAGCCCACGCTCGGCGCCGGCCTGGCCCAGTCCGGGCAGCTCGCGTACGAAGCTGGCGTACAGCGCGGGCTGCTGGCTGACGTTGTCGATGTAGGCGTCCACGGCCGCATCGACCTGCTCATTCAGGGGCCGCTCGGGGTGCACGGCGGCCGCGATCTGCCGCATCATCACGCCGTTGGTAGCGTCGAACAGGGCCAAAAAGCAGGCGTCGCGATCCTCGAAGTGCTCATAGAAGTTGCGTCGCGACGTGTGGGCGATCCGGACCACGTCGGCCACGGTGGTATCGCGATAGCCCTTGGCCTCGATCGAGCTGGCCATCGCGGCTATCAAGCGCTCGCGGTGCCCCACCGGCACTGCCGGCAATGAGGACTCCTCGGGGGTGGGCTCACCGACGTACGGCGCGCCCGTGCGCTGCGCTGCCATGTCGGTCACGGTACCGGTCAGTCTCGATGTCCGGGGCCGCTCACGCGGCGTAGCGATGGGCCACGCTGACCCGCGTGCCACGACTGGGAATCGTGGTCACGTTGCGCTGACGTGGCCGCTCGGGCTCGGGGTCGGGAGCCACGAGGTCGGTTCGGCGGGCGATCGCGGTCAGCACGACGCGCTGCTCAGCCATGGCCAGGGTCGCGCCCAGGCACCGACGGATGCCACCGCCGAAGGGGATCCACGTATAGGTACCGGGCTTTTGATCCACGAAGCGCTCGGGGCGAAAGGCCAGGGGCTGGGGATAGACGTCCTCGCGGTGGTGCAGGGCGGCGATGCTCACGGCGACGGGCGTGCGGGCCGGTAGCACGTACTCACCCATGCGCCAGGGTCGCTTGACCATGCGCACGATCATCGGGATCACCGGCCGGTTGCGCATGCTCTCATGAATCGTCGCCTCGACATAGGCCTCGCCAGCATCCCCCCCGGCCCGCGTGAGCTCGCGCAGTCGGTCATAGGCGTGCGGGGTGCGCAGGAGCCGCTCGAAGCTCCAGGCCAGCTGGTTGGCCGTCGTCTCGTGGCCGGCGAGCACGAGGGAGAGAAGCTCGTCGCGCAGCTCCTGGTCGGTGAGCGGCTCGCCCTCCTCATCGCGGGCCTGCAACAGCAGCGAGAGCACGTCGGAGCGCTCGCCGTCGGCGGCCTGCGCGCGGCGCTCGCCGATCATGGCCAGCAGCTGGCGGTCGACGATGCCCAGCATCTGGCGCATGATGCCGGTGGGCTCCCGACGCGAGGCGTTCTGGAGCTCAACGACCTGGAACAGAGGATTGGTCGAGGCTCCCAGCAGGCGACGGATGGTCTTGCGCAGGCGGTCCTCGATGCTGCCGGCTGCGGGCCGGCCCTCGATCCCGAATACACCGCTCATGATCACGTCCAGCGTGACCGCCTGCATTCGCGGCGCCAGGGCGAATGTCTCTCCCAGCGGCCAGCGGTCGATCTCACGCTCGGCGACGGCGGAGATCATGTCCACGTAGCGCTGCACCGCCTCACCGTGAAACGGCGGCAGCAGCAGCTTGCGCTGGCGCATGTGCCGGTCCCCGACCGATGTGAGGACCGAGTTGGGACCAAGGATCGGACGCAACGGGGACTCCCCCGTCAATGAGGGGGCGTCGGCGGGCTTGGCCTTCATGAGCGACTGCACGTGATCGGGATGGCAGGTGACCACGAACGGCTCACGGCGCGTGAGCAGCTTCAGCTGCCAGACGTCACCGAAGCGGCGATACGCGCGCAGGTTGAAGGACAGCGGCCGCACGCCGAAGCGGATCGACTGCAGCCACCTGGGCGACGGGTCGGTCGGCGGCATCCGCACGGGCGCGGCGTCCTCCACCGGGCCTGCGGGGGACTCCGGCGCTGTGCCGATCGCCAACGCCAGGTCTTCAGAGCTGGCCGTGGGTTCGGTGACCGTGCTCACGGTACGTGACTGTACCGAAGTTCACCCGGGTTGTAAAGAGATTCCGCGCTCACCCCTCAGACCGGAAACAACGTGATCAGGAACTACAGCTAGGCGAACAGGGCCGGCCGGCGCTGAGCCCAAGGGGCGGCCTGCTCGATCTGGCCGGCCAGCGAGTAGAGGACGTCCTCGGCCCCGACCCGTCCCACCAGCTGAACGCTGAGGGGCAGGCCGTCAACGCTCAACCCGGCCGGGATCGTGACGGCCGGCTGGCCGGTGACGTTGAACACGTGCATGAAGGGTGTGAAGCGCCCGGCGATGTTGGTGGCGATCGGCGCCGAACGTCGGTAGCCCCCCTCGGCGGAGATCGCGGAAGTGGCCGTGCCGGGTGTGAGCAGGACGTCGTAGTCGGTCCACAAGGCCAGGACGCGCTCAGTGGCTGCCTTCTGGAGCTTGTGCAGCCGTCGATGGCGGCGAGGGGGCACCAGCACCCGTCCGGCGGTGGCCAGCTGGCGCGTGGCCGGCTCGAGCAGCCCGTGCTCGGGTACCTTGGCCGCTTCAGCGTGGATCCCAGCCATCCACATCTGGGCAAAGACCGGCTCCGCAAGTCCGTAATCGGGGTCGTGGTCGTCGACCTCATGCCCGAGATCTGACAACAGCGCACCCGTCCGCTCCCAGGCTCGGCGTTGATCGGGCGAGACCGGTGCGATCAGCGGCGGTGGGAGCTTGCGCGAGACCGCGATCCGCAGCCGACTGGGTGCAGTGCCGGCCGCCGCCACGTAGCTGCCCGTAAAGGGTGGGGCGGCGTAGGACTCACCGGGCAGGACGCCGTGCATGACATCGAGCATCAAGGCGCTGTCTGGCACGGTGCGCGCCAGCGCGCCGTAGACCGAGAGCCCCAGCCAACCCGGTCCGTCGGGCGCCGAGGAGACCCTGCCGCGGCTTGGCTTCATACCCACCAGGCCACAGCACGCCGCGGGAATGCGGATCGATCCTCCACCGTCGGAGGCGGTGGCGGCGGAGACCAGGCCGGCGGCGACGGCCGCCGCTGAGCCACCCGAGGATCCGCCGGTGGTGCGCTCCGGATGCCACGGGTTGCGGGTGATGCCGTTGGCGTCGCTAGCCGTCCAGGGAAAAATGAGCAACTCGGGGGTGGTGGTGATCCCGATCGGGATCGCTCCGGCCGCCCGCAGTCGCCGCAGCGGCTCGGCGTCATGAGTGGCGGGCGGGCCGTACGTCCGTGAGCCGCGCGTGGCCACGTGACCGGCGAAGGCCAGCTCATCCTTGACGGCGATCGGCACGCCGGCCAGAGGACCGTCGAGGTCCGTGCGCTCCTCGGCCTCGCTCAGGGCGGCCTCGGCCAGGACCTCGCGGAAGGCGTTGAGCCTCGGGTTGACGGCCTCGATTCGGCTCAAAAACAGCTCCACCAGCTCCCGGGCGCTGACTTCCTTGTCGCGCACGCGCACGGCCAGCGCGGCGGGACCGGCGAAGGCGAGGTCTGTGTCGGCAGTGGCGGTCATCGTCCCAAGGCCAGGACTAGCTCCCGGATCGCGGCAGGGTATCGATACGAGATGCCCCCGTGCTTCCCGTCGAACAGCTCCAGCGTGTGCGCGACGCCCAAGCGTTCGAGCTCGGACGCGAAGGCCTGGGCACCGAGGTCGAGGTACCACTCGTCGCCGCGACCGGCATCGAGGTAGATACGGCGCATGCCCTTCAGAGCGTCGGTGTGGTGCGGAGCCATGCGGACCGGGTCGAGGTCGAGCCACTGCTGCCACACCTCGTCTCTGAGCCGACCGGTCTCGAGCTCGAAGGGAAGCACGGCCTCTCCCGGCCGTGCGGGATCGGGTGAGTACGCGCACGCGTAGCCGTAGATCTCCAGCGGCTTACCAAAGCGCGAGAAGTCGAACGTCGGGCTCTCGGCCCGCTCGCGCTCGAAGACCTCGAAGGACCCATCGAACTCGTCCCGGAGCTGGCGCGCCACCGCGGGAAAGCCGGGCAGGTAGCAGCACTCGAACAACGCATCGCCGGCGTGTGAGGCCAGGGCACCGAACACGTCGGGGCGCATCATGGGCACGACCATGGCGCCGTAGCCGCCCGAGGACTTACCACTCAGCCCCCGGTGGCTCGGATGGGCGAGCGTGTCGTAGCGCTGGTCTACGAACGGCACGACCTCGTCGCACAGGTAGTCCTGGTAGCGCCCGGTGCTCGTGGAGTTCAAGAACTGCGAGCCCCCGCGTGACGTCCAGGCGTCGACCAGAACGATCACCGCCGGCGGGCACTCTCCGGAGGCGAACATGCGGTCGAGGCGTTCCAGGAAGGTGGGCTCAAACGGCGACCGGCCCAGCCAGCTGTCGAGCTGCCCGGTGAAGCCCTGGATCACGTAGACCGAGGGAAGCGAGGCTCCTTCCCCAGGCGGTCGGTACACGTACAGCGGCCGGCGGGATGGGTCATCCAGAGGGTTGTCCTCCAGCAGCTCTGACTGCACGACAAGACGATCCAGAGAGCCGGCCAGGGGTCGGTCCCAGGGCGGCCCGGGAAGCCCGTCCACTTCGCGCAAGCTCATGGCGCCAACCTACCCCAAGGGTCCTTGTGTGACCCGAGCGCGCAGCTATAGTCGATTTTTGGCCTCGCTGCTAAGACCGGAGATTGCAGCCATGACGGACCGAGTCCAGCCCTCCAGTAGCAACGGCGTCCACGCCGACCTGGACGCGGTTGAGACCACCGAGTGGCTGGAGGCCCTGGACGCAGTCGTCGCTCACGACGGGCCTGACCGCGCCCGCGATCTGCTCACCCGGGTAGTCGAGCGTGCCCAGCATGCGGGCACGGGCACCATCGCCAGCCTCAACACGGCCTACATCAACACCATCCCCGCTGACCGCGAGCCCGAGTTTCCCGGGGATCCGGCCCTCGAGCGCAGGCTGCGCTCCATCGTGCGCTGGAACGCGATCGCCATGGTCGTGCGCGCCAACAAGGTCTCCAGCGAGCTGGGCGGCCACATCGCCACCTTCCAGTCGCTGGCCACGCTGATGGAGGTGGGCTACAACCACTTCTGGCACGCGCCGAGCAATGGGCAGCCGGATGACCCGGGCTGGCACGGGGGAGATCTTGTCTACTTCCAGGGCCACTCCTCGCCCGGAAACTACGCCCGGGCCTTTCTGGAGGGACGGTTGACGGGCGAGCAGCTGGACGGCTTTCGCCAGGAGGTGTCGCGACCCGGGGGGCTCTCCTCCTATCCGCACCCCTGGCTGATGCCCGACTTCTGGCAGTTTCCCAGCGTTTCACTGGGACTGGGTGCGATCAACTCGATCTATCAGGCCCGCTTCATGAAGTACCTGACCGCTCGGGACATCGTGGATTGCACTGTCGGTGACCGCAAGGTGTGGACCTTCCTCGGCGACGGAGAGATGGACGAGCCCGAGGCGATGGGCTCGATCGGGCTGGCCGGGCGAGACCAACTGGACAACCTGATCTGGGTCGTCAACTGCAACCTCCAGCGCCTCGACGGGCCGGTGCGCGGCAACGGCAAGATCATCCAGGAGCTCGAGTCCGACTTCCGCGGCGCGGGATGGAACGTGATCAAGGTCATCTGGGGCAGTCGCTGGGATCCGCTTCTGGCCGCCGACACCGACGGCGCGCTGGTCAAGGTGATGGAGGACTGCGTCGACGGCGATTACCAGACCTTCAAGTCCCGGGACGGCGCTTACGTGCGAGAGAAGTTCTTCGGGCGCGATCCGCGCCTGCTGGAGCGCGTACAGCACATGTCAGACGAGGAGATCTGGCTGCTCAACCGGGGCGGTCACGACCAGCAGAAGGTGTTCGCGGCCTACGACGCGGCAGTCAGGCACACCGGTCAACCGACGGTCATCTTGGCCAAGACGATCAAGGGCTACGGGATGGGCGTCTCGGGCGAGGGGCAGATGATCACCCACCAGGCCAAGAAGATGACCGAGGACGCCCTGATGGCCTTCCGCGATCGCTTCGAGCTGCCGCTCAGCGACGCGCAGGTGCGTGACGCCGAGTACTACAAGCCCCCTCAGGATTCACCCGAGATGGAGTATCTGCGCGCGTGCCGGACGCGGCTGGGTGGCGTGATGCCCGTCCGCCGCCGCAAGGCCGATCCCCTTCCCGTGCCCGGCCTGGAGACGTTCAAGGGCCAGCTGGAGGGCACCGGGGAACGCGAGATCTCCACCACCATGGCCTTTGTCCGTGTGCTCGCCGCCCTGCTGCGCGACAAGCAGATCGGCCGCCACATCGTGCCCGTGGTCCCCGACGAGTCCCGGACCTTCGGTATGGAAGGGCTGTTTCGCCAGTTCGGCATCTATTCCCCGGTGGGTCAGCTCTACCAGCCTGAGGACTCCGAGCAGCTCATGTTCTACAAGGAGGACCAACACGGGCAGATCCTCGAGGAGGGCATCACCGAGGCGGGATCGATCTCCTCGTTCATGGCCGCCGGCACCTCCTACAGCACCCATGGCGTGCAGATGGTGCCGTTCTACATCTACTACTCGATGTTCGGCTACCAGCGAGTCGGTGACCTCGTGTGGGCGGCCGCCGACAGCCGCACTCGAGGCTTCTTGCTGGGGGGAACGGCCGGGCGAACGACACTCAACGGCGAAGGCCTGCAGCACGAGGATGGTCATAGCCACGTCCTCTTCTCGGTCGTGCCCAACTGCCGCGCCTATGACCCGGCCTTCGCACACGAGGTGGCAGTGATCATCCAGGACGGCCTGCGACGGATGGTCGCCGAGCAGGAGGATGTCTTCTACTACATCACCCTGATGAACGAGAACTACGTTCATCCGGCCATGCCCGAGGGCGCCCAGGAGGGAATCCTCCGCGGCATGTACCGGCTCTCCGAGGCCGGGAAGGGCTCGTCGGGCAAGCCCCGCGTGCAGCTGCTGGGGTCGGGGACGATCCTGCGCGAGGTGATGGCCGCCGCCGAGCTGCTGCGCGAGGACTTCGACGTGCACGCCGACGTGTGGAGCGTGACCTCGTTCACCGAGCTGCGCCGCGAGGGGCTGGAGGTCGAACGCTTCAACATGCTGCATCCGACCGCCGAGCCTCGCCGCGCGTATGTGACCGAGGCGCTCAGCGCCCGGCCGGGTCCGGTGGTGGCCTCGACCGATTACATCCGCGCCTTCGCCGATCAGATCCGCCAGTGGGTCCCGGGGTCCTACCGGGTCCTGGGGACCGACGGCTTCGGCCGCAGTGACTCGCGTCGTGCCCTGCGCCGGTTCTTCGAGATCGACCGTCACTATGTAGCCGTGGCGGCCCTCAAGGAGCTGGCCGACGCCGGCGATATCGACCGCGAGCTCGTGGACCAAGCACTGCGGCGATACGACATCGACCCCGAAGCGCCGATGCCCACCTCGGTATGAGCGCCACCCTGTCCAGGGTCGAGGTTCCCGACATCGGAGACTTCGATGACGTACCGGTCATCGAGATTTTGGTCGCGGTCGGCGACGAGGTCGACGCCGAGGACCCGCTGGTCACACTCGAGTCAGACAAGGCAACGATGGATGTCCCAGCGCCGTTCTCGGGCGTGGTCAAAGAGCTGAGCGTCGAGATCGGTGATCGGGTCTCGCAGGGCACCGTGCTCTTGAGCCTGGAGACGACTCAGGCCGGCGCGCCGGAGGTGATGCAGGCCGAGCCCGGGGAGCCAAAGGTCGATGAGGCGCCGGCTGATCTGGCCGCGCCGGAGGCCGACGAGGCGCCCGCGGAGCGAGTCGCGCCGGAAGCCGACCGCGACGCTTCGGCCCCGGCCGGGGGCGGGCGCAGCCAATCCGCCGTCTACGCCAGCCCGTCGGTGCGGCGACTGGCCCGTGAGCTGGGTGTCGGGCTGGACAAGATCAGCGGCAGCGGCCGTAAGGGACGCATCACCAAGGAGGACGTCCACAGCCGAGCCAACGGAGCTCCGCCGGGGATGGACCTGGATCTCGCTCCGTGGCCGACGGTGGACTTCGCGAAGTTCGGGGAAGTGGAGCGGGTGACCCGCTCGCGTATCCAGCGCATCTCCGGACCCAATCTGGCTCGCAACTGGGTGATGATCCCCCACGTCACCCACAACGACGAAGCCGACATCACCGAGTTGGAGAGCTGGCGCAAGGAGCTCAACCAGGAGCACGCCGGGGTCAAGGTGACGATGGTCTCCTTCTTGATCGTGGCCTGTGTTGCCGCGCTGAAGGAGTTTCCGATCTTCAACTCGTCCCTGGACGGCGAGGAGCTGGTCCTCAAGCGCTACTACAACATCGGCTTCGCGGCCGATACCCCCGGTGGCCTGGTGGTGCCGGTCATCAAGGGAGCCGACGCCAAGGGTCTGCTGGAGATCGCGCGGGAGCTGACCCGCCTCTCGGGTACCGCGCGCGAAGGCAAGCTCGGGCCGGCCGACATGCGCGGCGCCACGTTTACGATCTCCAGCCTGGGCGGCATCGGCGGCACCTCATTCACCCCGATCATCAACGCCCCCGAGGTGGCCATCCTGGGTGCCACCCGCGCCGCGGTCAAGCCGGTCTGGGATGCGGCGAGTGACTCCTTCGAGCCCCGGCTGATGCTGCCGCTGTCGCTGTCCTACGACCACCGGGTGATCGACGGCGCCGCCGCGGCACGCTTCGTGTCCTGCCTTCGGCGGGAGCTGTCAGATCTCCGGCGAGCGCTGCTGTGACCGAGGTCCGGGTTCCCGACATCGGGGACTTGACCGACGTCCCGGTGATCGAGATCCACGTCGCCGCCGGTGACGAGGTGGCCGCCGAGGATCCGCTGGTCACCCTGG
>JALYZQ010000246.1 GCA_030948805.1 Actinomycetota bacterium
CGTGGCCAGCGCCCGGCGCCCGACCGCGTAGTCGCTGGCCACCACGGTCTTCACGCCCCGAGCCTTGAGCAGCAGGATCACCGCCAGACCAACCGGTCCGCAGCCGATCACGATCGCCACCGTGCCCTTGCCGACCTCGCCGCGTCGCACGGCGTGCCAGCCGACCGCCATCGGCTCGGTCAGCGCGGCCACGTCGGAGCTGAGCCCGTTGGGCACGGGCATCATCAGCGACTCCTGGACGAGAAGCTGCTCGGCGTAAGCGCCCGGCGCGTGCCGGGACAGGCCGGTGGGGTCCACGCCGGCGCTTCCCCGCAGCAGCGGAAGCGCGACCACGCGCGTGCCGCTGGGGGTCCTACGGCGGCACTGGGGCCCGTGGCCGTCGACCACTCCGCAGAATTCGTGTCCGAAGATGACCGGCTCGTCGGAGCGGGCAAAGCGGTCGTAGCCCACGCGCACGGCCAGGTCAGCCCATTGGTCAGACCCGTGGCGGGCATGGAGATCAGAGCCGCAGATCCCGCATCGCAGCACGTTGAGACGCACCTGTCCCGGGCCCGGGACAGGATCGGGCTGCTCGGCAACATCCAACGCGCCTTGCCGGCAGACGACGGCCCTCAACACGGAGCCTTGCTGAACTGGCGGTCAGTCATCGTGGGAGCCACAAACGCTGAGCGCTCCGCCCGACCTAGGACGGCGGGGCGAACGCCGCCTCGACCACCGCTTGGGCCGTCGGACCGTAGGGAGGCGCGAAAGCCTCGATCAGGTCCCCTTCCCCGCGCACGAAGACTGCGCGGAGGTTGGAGAACTCCCGGAAGCCCTCCACGCCGTGGTGGCGCCCGGACCCGCTCTGACCGATCCCGCCGAAGGGCAGCGAGGCCAGAGCTCCGTGGACCGCGGCTGAGTTGACGCAGGCGCCGCCGGAGGTGGTGCGTCGCAGCACCTGCTCGGCGACCGCTTCGTCCTTGGCGAACACGTACAGGGCCAAAGGTCGCTCACCCGCGTTGACGTGATCCACCGCCTCGTCGAGCTGGTCATAGGCCTTGATGGGCAGGATCGGTCCAAAGATCTCCTCCTGCATCAGCGCGAGATCGTCGGGCGGATCGATGACCAGTGAGATCGGCAGCTGGCGCGCCTCGGGGTCAGGGTCCCGGGCCTCCTCTAGCTCCCGCACGTCGCAGCCTCGGTCGCGCGCGTCCTCCAGCAGGCTCTGGATCCGCTCCAGGTGGCGGGTGGAGATGATGCCGGTGCAGCTGTCCGAGCCGCAGTAGCCGGGCATCGACTCCCGTACGTGATCAGCGGCCAGGCGGGCGAAGTCCTCGAGCTGGTCACGGGGGACCAGGCAGTAGTCAACAGAGATGCACATCTGGCCGTTCTTGAGGGCCTTGGTGCCGAGAACCTGCTTTACCGATTCGGCGTCGACACTGTCGGGCGCGATCACGGCGGGGCACTTTCCGCCCAGCTCCAGCGTCACGGGAACAAGCTGCTCAGCCGCCGCTTTGGCGATCTGGCGCCCGACGCCGGGGCTACCGGTGTAGAGCAGGTGATTCCACCGGATGCCGGTGAAGGCCCGGGCGAGCTGCAGCCCTCCGACCACGACATCCACACGGTCGCGGTCAAAGGTGGTCCGGACCATCTCCCGCAGCAGCTGGGCGCAGGCCGGGGTGTACTCGGACGGCTTGATCACGACCCGGTTTCCCGCCGCGAGCATCTCGATCAGCGGACCCACAGAGAGGTCGAAGGGAAAGTTCCAGGGGACGATGTTGCCGATGACGCCCTTGGGCTGCGGGGCGACGAAGGCGCGTCCGGAACCGAACAAGGTCGGGTCGGCGTACCGAGGCTCATCGGCCATCCAATCGGCGACCTGCTCAAGGGCGTAGGCGGCACGGCCGGCCGGCCCGAGCACCTCAATGAGGTCGGCGGCCAGCGTCGGGTGCACACCGAAGTCGCTGCTCATCGCCTCCTGGATCTGCTGCCGGTGCCCCATCACCATGGCAGCCACGGCTCCGAGCAGCTCCTGGCGCTCCTGAAGCGAGGGATACGGATCGGCGGCGAAGGCGGCCCGCTGGCGGTCAACGATCTCATGAAGCTCGGCAATCGCAGCGGCATCTTGATCCGTGCTCGCGCTGTGCTCCTGGGTAGTCGCCATGTCTCTCTCCTCCAAGTCGTAGGAAGCTTTGACACTACGCGCCTGCGCCTCCCCGCGCCAGCCTGACTCGTCGCGGCGCGTAGGCCGGCCCGGATTCGAGGGGTGGCAGAAATCGTCCGGTACCTGTCATTGCGGACAGCGCCATGAGGCTCCATGATCCGGCCAGTGAATCCGCGGCGCATCGTGATCCTCGCTTATCCAGGCATCCAGCCGCTCGACGTCACCGGCCCGGCGGAGGTTTTCGCCGCCGCCGCCCAGCTCGGCGGCGACTACGCAGTTGAGGTCGTGGCAAAGCTTCGCGAGCCGATCATGACTCGCGGGCGAAGCTACGGGATCGTCCCGGCCACGACGACGGCGGCGTGCTCCGGGCCAATCGACACGCTGATAATCGCCGGCGGGTT
>JALYZQ010000031.1 GCA_030948805.1 Actinomycetota bacterium
TCATGATGCGGGCTGAAAGGACGGCTAACGGCTCCGACGGCAACGGCCGGGGATCACTCAGGGCGCCCAGTACCCCCAGCGATGCCGGGGTTTACCTGGCTGAGCTGGCGAGCGCCCCGACTGTCGAGCGTGCCGTGCGGTCAGTACGGGAGTTCCTGGGCATGGAGGTCGCCTTCATTGGCCACATCATCCGCGACAGCGAGATCCTCGAGACCGTCCGCGGTGACGCCAGCTCATTCGGGCTCCACGAGGGAGACCGCCTGCCGCTGGCAGACACCTACTGCCAACGAGTCCTCTCAGGGCGGCTTCCCAACCTGATCGCCGATGTTCGCGCCGATGATCGCGCGAGGTCATTGGCCCTCACCCAAACCGCCGACCTCGGAGCGTTTGTCTCCATGCCGCTGCGGCTCTCCGACGGCGCCCTCTACGGGATGCTGTGCGCGGCCAGCCATCACGCCCAGCCAGGTCTGGGCTACCGCGAGCTGCAGTTCTTAAACGTGTTCGCGCGCATGGTCGCTGACCTGCTGGAGCGCGAATCCCTGCAACAGCGTCTTCGTGATGCGGACGTTCAGACCGAGGCGATCAGCGTGCTGGTCGCCGCCGACAGCTCCGGAGACCAAGACACCGCGGCCTACCATCAGGGCCGATGCGCCTGCGGGGACTGCGGCGCGCACACCACGACCGGCGTGGGCTACAAGGTCGCTGGGTGTTGTCCCAACTGCGGCTCGTACGACCTCGTCGAGGTCGGCGGAGCACGGTCGTCAGCGTAGTTCACCGCCGCGCTGGCCCAGATCGAGCTCGTAGGTCTGCCCAACCAGGTCGACGCCGAAGCTGTGGTGCGGCTGCTCGGTGACCAGCGTGAACCCGTGTCGGAGATAGATCTGGCGAGCCGCGACGAGAGGATGATTGGTCCACAGCTGCAGCTTCCGATAGCCGGCGCGCGTGGCGAAGGCAATGGCGGTACTCACCAAGCGCGAGCCCAGCGCACGGCCGCGGGCCTGGGGATCGACCAGCAAAATCCGCAGCTTGGCCACCTGAGGCTCATCGGCGGCGACGCAGAACACGCAGCCCACGCGTCGGCCGCCCAACTCGGCAATCCATGCCGCGTTGTGCTCACGGTCGGCTTCACGGGCGTAATCGGCGACAATCTCGGCCACCAGAGCCTCAAAGCTCGTGTCCCAGCCGAACTCGCGGGTGTAGAGCTCGCCGTGGGCCATCACCACCCAGCCCAGGTCTCCGGGCCGGCCCAGGGGCCGGATCGAGATCGCTTCGCTCTTGGCCTGCAACGCGTCCGCCTTCGTACTGGGTGAATGGCCAGGGGCTCTTGTAGCAGGTGACGGGTCGTCTGTGATAATCGGCACATGCGTGGGTGGCGGGCAAGTTGGCGCAGGGCCATCCTCGTCGCCCTCTGGGCCTGCATCCTCGGCGCAACCACACAGAACCAGCGCGCCTTCGCCGCCTTCCCGGGCCGCGACGGCCTGATCGCAACCGACGACAGCGACGGCGCCTGCACTGGCAGCTGTGCCGACGCTGGAGGCCCGGGGAACGCGGTCTGGGCCGTGAGTCCACGCAGCGGCGGCATCTCCATGGTGACCTCGGGTTCGGTGGACGCTCAGGCCTTTGCTCCACGATGGTCGCCGACGGGAAAATTGCTGGTCTTTGTCCAGTTCGCCTTCCCGATGGACTCCCAGGCGCTCGCCGTATCGAATCCGACGGGTGGCCAGCTCACGACAATCCCGTTGCCGGCGTCCCTGGGGCCCCCGAGCGATCCCGCGTTCACCGCCGACGGCGCTCATCTGCTGTTCGTCGACCGCGACTTGCGCGGGTATGACGTCTTTCGCGTTGCGCTTGACGGCAGCGGGCTCACGCGCGTGACGAATCTGGCCGCTCCGCGACCGTTGGCCACGCCCGCGGACTCCTCTCAGGGCCGGATCGCGTTTGTTCGGGGCCGGTCTATCTATCTGCTCGACCACGCCGGGCATCCTCGGTTCCTGCATCGAGGAGCAAGGCCCGATTTCTCACCCCGGGGAACCCGGATCGTGTTCGTCGGGCCTGGCCGCAGGTGGATCGAGACGATTGGGATCAACGGACACCGCCTGCGCCGCGTCACGCGCATTCCGCGAGCCGACGTGTGCGGCCTTAATCGCGGGGCGGGACCGGTGTACTCCCCGTCGGGCAGGTTCATTGCCTTCACGCGCTCCGGCAGCTGCGGACAGCCGCCCGACGCGCTGACCGTGATCCACCCCAACGGGACCCACCGTCGGGTAGTGCTCAAGGGCGACCCAGTCCAAGATCCCAACTGGCAGCCGATGCCGTAGCGCGGGCGCCAAAAATGAGGCGAACCGCGGCGCCGGGACAGGCTCGGCGCGCAACCGGCGCCGACGGAAGTCTGAACTCGTTACGGCTTGGCTTCGCGCGCTTCGGCCGGCGGCTCGTGGTGGCGGTGTCGACCGAAGAATCGCCCGGCGCGCTGCATTTCGTGTTCAGCATTCCCGAGCGGGGCCATCATTGCCACGAGTTCCTGCATCGTGTCCGTGAGCCGGTCGACGGATGCCCGCAGTGGATCTACCGAAGTCGCGAGGGTCTCGATGACCTCGATGTGTCGCTCGATCGAAGCGGCGGCGCCTTCGATCGCATTGACCGCCCCGAGCATGTTCGCCTCGATATCCCGAGTCTCACGCAATGACTCAACAACATCGCGCTCGGTCACCCCGATGACATAGCGGATCGGACGGGTGAGAAACCCGAGCATCGTCTATGGCGCGGCGCTCGAAACAGCCATCTGCCAAGTATGGCCGTCCCCCGGACCCCCCACAAGGAGAACTTCCCGGCCTGCCCTTCCTGAGGGGTGAGCGAGGGGACTCGAACCCCCGACCGCCTGGACCACAACCAGGAGCTCTACCAGCTGAGCTACGCCCACCGCGAGGCTGCTCAATCTACCAGCGAACCGGTGCTCGCCAGGTGAGAGTTGACGGCCGGCGCGCCAGTGACCAGGATCTCGAATGTGGACGCCCCCGGCAGGACTCGAACCTGCGACCCACGGCTTAGAAGGCCGTCGCTCTATCCAGCTGAGCTACGGGGGCTCGCGACCAGACTAAACGGGAGGCGGCGGAGGCTGGGACGGCGAGCCAGAGGCATTGGCGCCGGTGTCGCGCTGTCGGCACTCGGCCTGCTCGGCCCCGGGTCGCCGGTGCAGGCGCACGGCGCGCATCGGCCGGCGATCAGCTGCCGCGTCCCGGGCACCCGGCACACGCTCGACCAGCTGTGGCGTCCGGACATGCGTGCGGCCATCGCCTACGCCCACCGCCGGCGCGGAGACATCGCCTTCGCGGTCAGGACGAGGCGCCGCTTCTACGGCTACCGGCCCAATCACCGTGAGTGGTCGGCCAGCGTGGTCAAGGCGATGCTGCTGGTCACATATCTGGACCGTCGGTCGGTCGCCCACCGGGCTCTGCGCCGCGGTGAGAAGGCGGTGCTCGGGCCAATGATCCGCATCTCCGACAACGCGGACGCGCAGCAGATCTTCGACATCGTCGGTCGCTCCGGACTGCAAGCGCTCGCCCGCCGCGTGGCCATGACGGGCTTTGCCGCCAGCCCGATCTGGGGCCAGACCGAGATCACCGCGCGTGACCAGACGCGCTTTTTCCTGCACATCGACGGCTACGTCGCCCACCGCCACCGCTCCTATGCCATGCGTCTGCTGCGCAGCATCTCCGCCCAGGATCGGTGGGGCATCGGGAAGCTTGTGCCCCGGGGATGGAAGCTGTACTTCAAGGGTGGTTGGGGCTACGGGACCGGGCTGCTCGATCACCAGGTCGCGCTCCTGGCCCGGGGCTGTGCCGGGGTCTCGATCGCCGTGCTGACCATGTACGACGGCTCGCACGGCTATGGCAAGAGCACGCTGAGGGGGATCTTCGGCCGCCTGCTGCACCGGTTCCCCACCCGTTTTCCCGCGCGCCGCTAGCGTCGCGGGCCGATGGCAACCCGGAGCCCGACGCCCGCCGCCGAACTGACGGCCCGCCAGGTGCTGGCCTGGCGCATGCGCCGCCAGCTGGTGCATCCTCCGGGCTCGCTCAGCGTGGCCGAGACGGTCAGCTCGATGGTCGGCGCCCAAGCTCAGGTTCAGTCTTGGGCTGAGCTTGCCGTCGCCCTGCGGCGGCGCGCCGGCCGGGTGGGCGAGGTCAGGGACGCGCTGGCCCAGAGAACGGTGCTGCGCACGTGGGCTATGCGAGGCACCCTGCATGTGCTCGAGCCTGGTCAGGCAGCTGCCCTGTTGGCGCTGCTGGCCACCAGCCGGCGGTGGGAGCTGCCCTCCTGGCAGGCGGCCTTCGGCGTAGGCTCGGAAGAGCTCGAGGCGCTGACCGAGGCCGTTCGCACGGCGCTCCACGGGCGCGTATTGGAGCGTGAGGAACTGATCGCCGAGATCGCCGAGCGCACCGGCCGTCGCGACCTCGAAGAGCACCTGCGCTCGGGCTGGGGTGGCCTGCTCAAACCGCTGGCCTGGCGCGGCCACCTCTGCAACGGACCGAGCCGTGGGGGACGAGTGACCTTCACGCTGCCCGAGACCTGGCTGCCCAGCTGGCCCGGACTGCCGCCGGAGGGCCAGGCCGCCCGCACCGTAATCCCGGCCTACCTGCGGGCCTATGGCCCGGTCACCGTCGACACGTTTGCGGCCTGGCTGGCCCGGGGGGCGGTACGGCGAACGCGGGTGCAAGGCTGGTTTGACAGCGTCGCTGACCTGCTTGTCGACGTGACCGTCGCCGGCCAGCCTCGCCTGGCGCTGGCCGCCGACCTCGACGCCCTGCGCGAGACGCGCCCGGCCCGAGCGATTCGCATGCTCGCCGGATTTGACTCCTACCTGCTGGGCCCCGGGACCGCCGACACAAGTGTGATCCCGGCCCAGCGACGCTCCGCGGTCAGCCGCACCGCGGGCTGGATCTCCCCCGTCGTTCTGGCCGGCGGCCGCGTGGCCGGTATCTGGCGCGTGGAGACAGACCAGTTAGCGGTCACCCTGTTCGGCGAGGCGCCCGCCGTGCCGACACACGCGCTGGCCACCGAGGCATCCCGAGTGGGCGCGGCCTTGGCTCGCGGGCTCGCCCTGACGGTGGCGACCGACTGAAGGACGCTGATACCTCGGTCGGCGTGGCCGTCTCGGCGTCGTTGATCAGCTGGTGCGGCCCAGCCCCGCTTCACGAGCCTTGACGATGGCCGCGGCCCGGTCGGTCACCTGGAGCTTGGTGAAGATGTTAGACACGTGGTTGCGGACGGTCTTGAGGCTCAGGACCAGGTCCGCGGCGATCGCGGGGTTGTTGCGACCCTGGGCAATCAGTTCGAGCACCTCACGCTCGCGGGAGGTCAGGTCCGGGAACTGTGGGAGCTGGTCGGAAGCCGAGGCGAAGTAGTCGATCAGGCGCGTGGCGATGGCGGCCCCGAAGATCGCGTCGCCCGAGGCGACCACGCGAATGGCTCGCAAGATCTCATCCTGCCGGGCGTCCTTGAGCAGATAGCCGCGCGCGCCGACTCTCATCGCAGCGAATACCGAGTCGGCGTCCTCAAACATGGTCAGTACGAGGACGCCGATGTGGGGGCTTGCCCCGACAATCGCCCGCGTAGCTTCGATGCCGCTGCGCTCGGGCATACGCAGGTCCATCAGGATCACGTCGGGCTGAAGGTCAAGGGCGCGCTCGGCCACCTCGTTGCCGTTGGCGGCCTCGCCGACCACCTCGATGTCAGCCGTCGACTCGAGCATCGCCCGCAAGCCCTGGCGAAACGCCGGATGGTCATCGCCGATCAGGACAGTGATGCTCTCGTCGCTCACTGGTTCTCCAGGGGGAGCCGGGCGCACACGCGAGTGCCCGCGTCCCGCCCGACCTCGATCTCCAAGCTCCCCCCAACTTCGGCCGCCCGCTCCCGCATGGAGCCCAGTCCCACGCCCGGCCGCCGGTCGCCGCTCACTCCGCACCCATCGTCGCGGACCTCTACGCTGAGCTCACCATTGTGCGCCAGGTGGACTACACAGTGGCGAGCGTGCGCGTGCCTGACGACGTTGTTCAGAGCCTCGAGGGCAATGCGGTAGGCCGCGACCTCGACCGCCGCCGGTAGCGGCGGTAGCGTCGGCGGCGCGTCGACGGCAATGGACACGTCACTGGCGCCCGCGCCGTTCAACCCGCCGGCCAATCGCGCAACGTGCTCACGCAGCGCGCCGACCAGACCGAGCTCGTCCAACGACGGAGGACGCAGCTCGTAAACCAGCCTGCGAATGTCGGTGATTGCTTCACGCGTCTGGTCGCGAAGCTCGCCGAGCATGGTGGCCGCCGCGGTCTCGTCGTCGGGCAGCTGGTTTCGGACTGCGTCGAGCTGCAACGCCATACCCGCCAGCGTGGGGCCGAGACCGTCGTGTAGATCGCGACGGAGCCGCCGGCGCTCCTCCTCGCGCGTAGCTACGAGCCGTTCTCGCGAGAGCTTGAGATCGGCGGTCAGGCGCACCGCGCGAACGGCGATCCCGGCCTGATCAGCCAGGTTTTCGAGCAGGCGACGTTCGGCCGGCCCGAGCTCTCGCCCGGGCGCCGGCGCCACCACCAACTGGCCCACCTCCTGACCCTGGTAGGTCAGGCGGACACGCTCAGCGGGGGTGATCGCGGGATGTCCCCTCGCCGCCGCCACCTCAATGCGGTCGCCACGGGCAAACTCGACGGCCACATAGGGCAGCTTGAGCGCCTCAGCGACGGAGTCGACGATTGTCTGCACAACCTGATCGGAGGCCAGGGCGGACTGCAACCGCGTGCTGAGCCTGGCCAGTGCGGCGTACGGGTCATGGCGATCGCCGTAGACCAGGCGGTCCACGCGGCCCTGGACCGCCAACCGCAGCGGCTGCAAACCGGCGGCGACCAGGCCGGTGGCGATCAGACCCCCGACTCCGCGCCTGTGAATCAGCGCGTCGACGCCGGACACGGCCGCGACATAGGTCGCCACGACGCACAACGTGAGTGTCCCGAAGACGAGCGTGCGGCTTATCACGAGCTCGATGTCGAACAGTCCGTAGCGCAGGATCGCGATCGCGATGCAGACCGGAATGGCCAGGATCGCCAGGCTGAGCGCGATCAAGGTCGCCGTACCGGCGGCCCCGGTGGCCAGCGCCTCGACTACGCACACCACCAGCGCGAGCGGGATCAGGAGGGCCCCGTAGGCGAACCACAACAGCTGGAGGCGCTGTGGCCGCGACGCGTTGGGAAAGCGCACCCGGACCGACCAGGCGGCCGCGACCAGGCTCGCCAGCGTGCCGAGCCAGAACGGCAGACCGAGGACATGCAGCGAGGGCGAGATCGTGGGCAGCGGACTGCTCACCGAGCCAAAGGGTGCGGCGAACCTGTCGGGGGACACCAGCAGCACGGCCATCAGCCCGAGATAGGAGATTCCCGCCAGAGCCGCCGGACCCCTCCAGCGCGCCGAGGGCAGACGGCCGTCCGGGAACACAAACGCGACTGCGGTGACTCCAACGAACAATGTCGGCCAGTCGACCTGGTTCCAGAGGACCGCCAAGCGCGCGGCCGGGAGGGCGCCTGGAGCGGTGAGCAGCCCGTAATAGCCGTACGGCGCGGCCAGAAGATCAATCGCGAGCACCAAGCCGCTGGCCAGCAGCAGCCAGCCGATGACGATCCCGGGACGGCGAGCCGCGATCAGCAGCCCGACCCCGGTGGTAACCAAGATCAACCCCGTGGCCGCCGCCACCTCAAGCGGGCTGTCGGCGCCGGTCATCGCCTCCAGAGCGATCGCAAACGTTGTCACCCCCCCGATGAGGGCGGCAACGAGCGCGGGACCGAGCCGTTTCCGTCCCACAGCCGGCGAAACCGCCGTCCCGGTCGCATCTTGGGTCGATTGCATCGAGACCAACTCCGAGCATTCTCGTCCGCCGGGACTGTCCTGTCACTACAGAGGCGCCATTTCCCGGACAGGACAGGACGTTTGCCCCGAGGCGAGCGGGACTCCCGAGCCACCCAGCTTCCCGCGATGAACATGATCTCTGCCTCTGGCCGGCGGGACGAGCTGTCTTCACGATGGACCACGGCCCATCCCCCGAACCGAAAGGCCTCACGATGTCCACCGGACGCTTTCAACGCTTTCTGCCGATCACCGGGATCCTGTTCGCGATTCTCCTGGCGCTCGGCATCGGACTGACCCTCGATGAGCCGAGCAAGACCGACTCGATCCAGCGGGTCTTCAGCTACTGGCACGGCCACAAAGGGGTCGAGCTGATCAGCTCGATACTGCTGATCCACCTCTCGGCGGTGCTACTGGTGTTCTTCGGCGCGGGCCTGCGGGCGGCGCTTCGCTCCGGCGAGGCCGAAGAGGCCTCGTACTCGAGCGTCGCCTACGGCGGCGCGATCCTGGCTGCGGCGGGCTTCAGCCTGGTTGCCGTGCTGGCCGCGGCCGCCGCCAACAGCGCCGACCAGGGTGCTCGCGCCACGGTCTACACGATCAACCAGCTGGCCTCATGGGACTGGCTCGCCTGGACACCTGGGCTCACCGTGATGCTCATCGCGGCCGGCCTGGGCGGACTGCGCACGCTCGCCCTACCGCGTGCGCTCTGTTACTCCGCCCTCTTCCTGGGCGTGGCGTTCTTCACACCGGCAGGACCGTTCGCGCTGCTTCTGCTTCCGCCGTGGACGCTGGCGGCCAGCCTGGTGCTGTACCGAGGCCAGCGACACCCGCGGGTCACACCAGTGGCCGCCGGCTCGGCGGCATGAACTCTCGCCGCCGGGGGGTCCCCACGTGGGGACCCTCCGGGTCCGGGCGCGCGGGCAGCGCGTCTCCGTGCGCGGGTAGCGCGGGCAGCGCGTCTCCGCGCGCGGGTAGCGCGGGCCGAGTGCGCGGGTAGCGCGGGCTGACAATCGGGGCGCCCGGATTTGAACCGGGGACCTCACCGACCCAAACGGTGCGCGCTACCAGGCTGCGCCACGCCCCGAGATCGAGCCGCGAGTCTAACCGGACCCCGGGTCGTGCTCGCCGGTCCGGGGGACGGGCACTCCACCCCCGGTCATGCATGACGTGCCAATCACCGCGCCCCGGCGGCTCGCCGGTCGAGTAGCCTCGCGCTGCTATGGCCGAGATCCAGCCCCTGCGCGCTCTGCACTACGACCTCGAGAGGACCGGCGGACTGCAGCCGGTGGTGGCGCCGCCCTACGACGTGATCGACCCCGAGCAGCGGGCCGGGCTGGTCGCCCGCTCGCCCTACAACGTGGTCGCAGTCGACCTGCCGGAAGGCGGAGAGGATCGCTACCAGCGCGCGGCGGCGACGTTTGCCCAGTGGCGTCGGGACGGGATCGTCGTTTCCGATGATGGGCCGGCGCTGTGGACGCTGTCTCAGGACTACACCGGTCCCGATGGGCAGTCCCGAACCCGGCACGGGTTCTTCGCCGCCGTTCGCGTGCAGGAGTACGGCCGCGGAAAGATCCGTCCCCACGAGCGCACGCACCCCGGTCCCAAGGAGGATCGGCTGCGCCTGACGCGGGCCACGCGGACCAATCTGTCCCCCATCTTCTCGCTCTACTCCGACCCCGATGGCACGGCCCAGCAGGCCCTGCGAACCACCCAGCTGTGGGCCCAGAGCACCGATGACGACGGCACCGTCAACCAGCTGGGCCGGGTCCAGGACCAGGACGCCATCAAAACCGTCACCGACGCCCTAGACGCGACCGAGCTGCTGATCGCCGACGGCCATCATCGCTATGAGACCGCGCGGGTGTATGCCGAGGAGATCGGGGGCGAGGGACCGCACCGCTACGCGCTCATGTGCCTGGTCGCACTCCAGGATCCGGGGCTGACCGTGTTCCCGACCCACCGCCTAGTCCGGGGGCTGAGCCCCGAGCAACAGGAAGAGCTGGCATCGGCACTGCGCCGCGATTTTCAGATCACCGAGCTCAGCGACGCACAGCAGCTGGCGCCGGCGCCGGGTGACGATGTCCGCATGGGCTACATCGACTCCCATTTCCGGCGGCCGTTCATGCTCACTCTGAAGGACCCGTCGATCGCCGACGCGGCGCTGGCCGACCATGCCGCCCCCTACCGCCAACTCGACACGGCGGTGCTGGAGGCCCTGATCCTCAAGGGCGCGCTGGGGATGAGCGACGAGGACATAGACGAGCTGCACGGCCTGGGCTACGCCAGGGACTTCGACCAGGCAACCGGACTGATCGAGGACGCCAGCTACGACGCGGCATTCTTCATGGCCCCCACTCCGGTCACCCGGGTCCAAGAGGTAGCCGCGGCCGGTGAGAGCATGCCGCCCAAGTCGACCTACTTCGTACCCAAGGTGGGAACCGGCCTGGTCTTCAACCCTCTGGATTAGGTCTGCGGCGCGCTTGCCCCCCGACACACCGACGCTCAAGACGCTCGAGGCGCAGCTCAGACCGGTCTTGCTGCCCGTCGAGAAAGCCACCGCCCTCGAGGTGCACGGGCGTACCGACGCGGCTGTGCTGGTAGCCCTGTTCCTCGACCGTGGCCGCGTGCAGGCGGTGCTCACCGAGCGACGTGAGGATCTGCGCCGCCACGCTGGTGAGATCTCCTTCCCGGGTGGCCGCCGTGACGACGCCGATGCCGACCTGCGGGCCACCGCCCTGCGCGAAGCCCACGAGGAGATCGGCTTGCCCCCCGACGCGGTTGAGGTGATCGGCGCTCTACAGCCCACGCCGACCATCGCCACCGGGTACGCCATCTACCCGTTCGTGGGCTTGATCGAGCCGGGGCAGGCTTGGACGCTCAGCCCGCGCGAGGTGGCCGAGGTGCTCGAGCTGGCACTCGACGATGTGCAGGCCGGCTACGGTCGGCGGCGGCTGCTGCGGCGCGGGCTCCCCATCCGCACCGACACCTACATGGTTGGCCAGAAGCTGATCTGGGGGGCGACGGCGCGGATCTTGGCCGACCTGCTGGACCGCATCGCCCCGTTGCTGGCCCCCGCCGCCTGAGGCAGCCGCTGCCCGCGTCAGGCCAGGATCTCCTCCACCCCTGCCCTGGCCGCCGGCAGCCAATCGTCGGAGGCCCCGGGATCGGCGTCGAGCAGTACGTACGGGATCAGCGAGCGCTGGCAGGCGCGGCGGACCCGTTCGGCGCCTGAGGCCAGCAGCGTGGAGTCCACGGTCCCCGCCCGTTCGTAGACCACCCCGCGCACAGTCGTATCGAGCATCCGCTCGAGCAGCATGTCCAATCTCGTGCCGTGCAGCGCCGTGAGCTGACCGGGCTCCCCGACCGCGCTGCCCAGCAGCACGCAGGCCACTCCCACATGGGCGAAGGCCGGCGCGAGCGTGGCCACCCGGTCAGGGTCGCCGAGATAGCCCTCCACGCCGGCTGCAGCCAGCACCTTCAGGCGAGACGGGTCCCGGGTGGTGCCGCGGACAGCGTGACCGTGTTCTCGCAGCTCAGTGGCCAGGGTCAGACCCCGGCAACCACAGCCGACGATCAGGCAACGCGCCAAGGATCGGGCAGGCCGGCCTAGCCGGGGGGCGCCGGCGGGGTCCCGTACTCCCGCTGGACCTGCTCACGGGTGCGCTCGGGCAGTCCCCGGGCTCGGCGGCGAGCGTTGGTGGCCTCCAGCAGCTCATCCAGCTCGCGGTCGGCCATGTAGGCGTCGCGGCGGCGACGCTGGTCGCCGAAGTCCTTCATCACCTGCTGCTCGATGTCGCCCACCGTGATGTCGGGCTTACCCCGGCGCCGGCGGCGCTCATTGTGCGCGGCGATCATCTGGCTCAGGTCCTCGGCCTCCATCTCCTCGCGATCCTCCACGATCCGCCGCGCCGAGCGCTGGCCGAGCTGCTCCATGCCCGAGCCGGGTACGTACTTGCCGAGCAGCCAGACCCAGAGCACGAGGGCGGCGATCGCGCCCAGGATCACAATGGCGAAGGGATCCACCGCCGCCGAGTCTAACCCTCCCCCGCCGCCGGTGAGCAGGCTCAGGCGGTCCTGACGCGCGACACGTTCGCCAACGCGCAACTTCTGGCGCCAAGGCGGTGTTTATGAGGCCGTACAAATCGCCACCGCTCTGGGCGGGCCGGAGGCCAGCGGAGGCCTATCTACAGCAGGCTGAGGAGGCTTTGATGCGTCTTCGCATTGCCGTGTTCGCGAGTGCGCTGGTCGCGCTCTCGTCGATAGCCGCGCCCTCGATGGCCGGTTCCGCCCCGCAGCACGATCGTGGCCTGACAATCCACGCTGTGCCCCACAAGATCATCGCCGGTGACGCGGTGCTGATCTATGGCCGACTGGCCAGCCATGCCGGGGGCAAGGTAATCCGTCTCTATCACCGGATCGCCCCCGGCAAGAGATTCTCTCTGATCAGCGTGACCAAGACCGACCAGGCGGGTGGATACGAGTTCACGCGGGCCGTGAACGTCGTGGAGACCAATCGCAGCTGGTTCGTCCGCGGACCCGGTCGCATGCACAGCCGCACGGTGCACGAGCGGGTGGCCGCCCTGATCAGCCTGGCCGCCAGCAGCAACGCGGCCACCACGCGGCATCCGGTCACCTTCTCGGGACACGTGACTCCCAATCACATCGGCGGCACCGTGCTGCTGCAGGCCCAGAAGGGCTCCAGCGACGACTGGGTCACGCTCAAGCGCGGCACCGTCGGCCCGGGGTCTGACTACCAGATCGCCTTCGCCTGGCGGACCCCCGGCGCTCGGGACGTGCGCGTCGTGTTTACAGGCGACGCGCGCAACGTGCGTTCGGCGTCGGACCCCGTCGCCGTGGTGATCCAGCAGACCGAGGTCCCGAGCTTCACGATCAACACCAGCGACCCGATCGTGACCGACGACGCTCCGGCGACGATCTCCGGGACGCTCTATGCCCCCGGTAGCACGAGCACCCCTGAGTCCCACACGGTGGTGGCGCTGTTCGGCCACGCGCCCCGCCATGGCCCGTATCGCGAGCTGCAGGCCACGACGACGAACTCTTCGGGTGGCTACAGCTTCACTGTCCAGAGCTCGACGAACCAGTGGTACCAGGTGCGTACCGTCGCCGTGCCTCACAGAGCCACCGCGCAGCTGTTCCAGGGCGTGCAGGACAAGGTCACGATGGCGTCCAGCTCCTCGACCTCTCAGGTGGGGGGCCACGTGACGTTCAGCGGGACGGTCTCGCCCGACAAGTCGGGGCACGTTATCTACCTGCAGAAGCTGGGCCGCGATAGCGACTGGCATACCGTGGAGGCACGGGTGGTCCGCGCCAACTCGACGTTCAGCTTCGGCTGGACGTTCGCGTCGGCGGGCACCAAGACGTTCCGCGCCCGGATCACGGGCGGGCCGGCAAACGTCGGCGGGGCATCCAGCCCGGTCGCCGTGGATGTCGTCCCGGCGGCCTCGGCCACGGCGCCTCCCAGCTAAACGCGGGCCACGGACGGCTGGCGCGTCAGCCTGGCCCTGACATCGATTGGTCCGGCCCCTCCGCTACCGCAGTGGCGGGGCCGGGACTGCTCCGCGAAGGACGCCTCGTCCAACGGCGAGCCTGATGTAGGTTGCTGAGCATGGACTTCGCACTCACCGACGAGCAGCGCCTGATCCGCGAGACGGCCCGCTCCTTCACCACCAACGAGATAGTCGCGCAAGCGCGCGAGAACGATCGCAACGAGCATTTCGACCTCGATCTCGTGGCCAAGATCGCCGACCAGGGATATCTGGGGGCCATCGTCCCCCGCGAGTACGGGGGCGCCGGGCTGGACTACCTGACCTACGGGCTGATCGTCGAGGAGATCGGACGCGGCGATTCGGCGATGCGCACCGTGATCTCGGTCCAGACCTCCCTGGTCTGCACGGCCATCCTGCGCTGGGGCACCGAGGAGCAGAAGCAGCGCTACCTGCCCAAGCTGTGCTCCGGGGGATGGCTGGGCTGCTTCGGTCTCACCGAGCCCGACACCGGGTCAGACGCGGCCAATCAGCGCACCCGGGCCAAGCGCACTGACTCCGGTTGGGTGATCAACGGGGCCAAGATGTGGATCTCCCTGGGCAACCACGCCAAGGTGGCGATGATCTTCGCCCAGACAGATCCGGATCTGAACCATCGTGGCCTGGCTTGCTTCCTAGTCGAGACCGAGGGCAATGACGGCTTTTCCCCCCAGGAGATTCATCACAAGATGGGACTGCGGGGCTCAGACACGGCCTCGATCGCGCTGAGCGACTGCGAGGTGCCCGAGGACGCGATGCTGGGCGAGGTCGGCGACGGCTTCAAGATCGCCATGACCTCGCTGGACTCCGGGCGCTACAGCGTGGCCGCCGGCTGCGTGGGAATCTGCCAGGGCTGCGTCGAGGAGTCTGTCAGCTACGCCAAGGAACGTCAGCAGTTCGGTCGCCCGATCGCCAGCTTCCAGCTCGTGCAGGCGATGCTCGCCGACATGAAGGTGGAGACCGACGCCGCCCGGATGCTGGTCTACCGCGCGGGCTACCTCAAGGACCAGGGGGAGCCGAGCACAACTGAGACCTCGATCGCCAAGCTGTACGCCACCGAGGCGGCGATCAGATGCGCCAACACGGCTATCCAGGTCCACGGCGGCGCCGGCTACGTCGACGACCATCCGGTCGAGCGCTACTTCCGGGACGTCCGGGTGACCAGCCTCTATGAGGGAACTTCGCAGATCCAGAAACTGATCATCGGCCGCTCGCTGACCGGGATCAACGCTCTGGTGCCGTCCTGAGCCGCGCCCGAGGATGAGCGTGTCCGCTGCCTCGCCGGCCCCGGCGCCGGGCGTAATCGGCGTAGTGGGCGCTGGGACGATGGGCGCCGGCATCGCCCAGCTGGCCTGCCGGGCGGGAGCGCGAACGCTCCTGCACGACCCCGACCTCGAGGCTCTGGAGCGCGCGACCAAGCGGATCGCCGAGCAGCTGGAGCGAGGCGCTCAGCGAGGGCGCTGGAGCCCGAAACAGGCTGAGGCGGCCACCGCCTTGCTGCAAGCCGTGACCACGCTGGACGAGCTCGCACCCGCCGACCTGGTCATCGAGGCCGCGCCGGAGCGCCTGGAGCTCAAGCGAGACTTGTTCGCCGCCCTGGCCGAGGTGGTATCCGACGACTGCGTGCTGGCCACCAACACCTCCTCGCTGCTGGTCACGGCTCTGGCCGGCGCCGCCCGCGACCCCTCGCGCGTGGTGGGAATGCACTTCTTCAACCCGCCGCCGGCGATGGCGCTGCTGGAGGTGGTCGCCGGCGTCGAGTCGGCGCCCGAGGCCGTGGCCGTGGCCCGAGCCGCCGGTGAGGCGATGGGCAAGCACGTGATCGTGGCCGCCGACGGACCCGGCTTCATCGTCAACCGCTGCAACCGCCCCTTTGGCCTGGAAGCGCTCAAGCTCCTGCAGGAGGGGATCGCGTCGGTGGCCGAGATCGACCGAGCCTGCCGCCAGGGCGGCGGCTTTCGCATGGGACCGTTTGAGGTCATGGACCTGGTCGGGGTCGACGTCGGATTCGATGTCGCCCGCTCGTTTTATGAGCAGAGCTTTGGGGAGCCGCGCTGGCGTCCCTCTCCGATCACGGTCAGGACGATCGCCGCCGGACGGCTGGGGCGCAAGTCCGGCCACGGCTACTACGAGTATCGGGACGGCACAGAGCACCGGCCGCCCGATCCCGAGCCTCTGCCGGTCGGCGGTGGAGACGGACTGGTGGTGATCGCCGGGGACTCGGCTCTGGCCGTCGGATTGCGCGAGGCGGCGCAGCGAGCCGGCTGGGCGGTGGCTGACCCGGTGGAGGCGCAGACCTTGTCCGCGCCGGCACTGATCCTTGACCTGAGTCTCAACGGGCAGGAGCCCGAAGCGCCGCTGCAGGGCGCCCCCCAGGCCATCTGCCTGGCTTCAGGCTCCTTGGCCGCGCTTGACCCGGGCGGCTCCGCGGTCGGTTTTCACGCCCTGGCCCCGCTGGGCTCCAGTCACCTGGTGGAGCTGACCCGCGGCGTCGACAGCGCCCCCTCGGCCGTCCAGGCCGCCGAGACGTTCTTTCACAGCTTGGGCAAGCACACGCTGTGGGTCGGCGACGCGCCCGGCCTGATCATCGGACGTGTGATCTGCCAGGTGGTAAACGAGGCCGCCTTCGCGCTCGGGGAGGCGCTGGGCAGTGCGCAGGACATCGACGCCGGCATGGTCCACGGCCTCAACTACCCCCGGGGCATCCTGGCCTGGGCGGACGAGATCGGGCTCGACCACATCCTCTCGGTGCTCGATGCGCTGATGCTGGAGCGGGGCGAGGAGCGCTACCGTGCCGCCCCGATGCTGCGCCAGCTCGGATGGTCAGGGCGCCTGGGCCGGCAGACGGGCGCCGGATTCTTCAGCTACGAGGAGGACCAGTGAGAGCCGTGACCTTTCAAGCTCCCCACGAGGTGCGCCTCGAGGAGCGCCCCGAGCCCGTTCTGCAGGCCCGCGGCGACGCGATCGTCGACGTGGCGGCCACCGGCATATGCGGCTCTGACCTGCACATTTACCACGGCCGCGTGAAGATCGCCCCGGGATTCACGATCGGACACGAGTTCGTGGGGACGGTCAGCGAGGTCGGCGATGACGTAACCCGGGTGGCCCCCGGCGACCGTGTGTTGGGCTGCTACCACTCGGCCTGCGGCACCTGCTTCTTCTGCCTGCGCAGCGCCTATCACAAATGCGATCGAGCCCGGGTGTTCGGTCACGGCGAGCTACTGGGCGACCTGGCCGGAACTCAGGCCGACCGGGCGCTGGTCCCGATGGCCAACCTGACCTTGAGGCGGGTGCCTGACTCCGTATCCGACGACGTGGCCCTGTTCGCCGGGGACGTGATGGGCACCGGCTATCACGCGGTGACCGAGAGCGGCGCCCGCCCGGGCGACAGCGTGGCCGTCCTGGGACTCGGCCCGGTCGGGCTGTGCGCGGTGCAGGTGGCCCTGGCCGCTGGCGCGGGACCGGTCATCGCGATCGACTCGGTGGCCCAGCGCCTGGACGTGGCCCGCGGCTTCGGGGCGATCCCCGTGCACCTGACCGAGGACAGCCCGCGCGACGTCGTGCGCTCGCTGACCGACAAACGCGGCGTGGACGCCGCGATCGACGCGGTCGGCCACCCTGAGGCCCTGGACATGGCCGTCCGCCTGACCCGCAAGGCGGGCACGGTGGTGGCCATTGGTGTCTACGCTGAGCCGTGCCAGGTCCACATGGGCCTGGTCTGGATCAAGGCCCTCACCCTCAAGACGGGCCACGCCAACGTGATCGGACACGTGGATCGCGTGCTGGGGATGCTGGACGCCGGCACGCTGGATCCGACGCCTCTGGTCACTCATCATCTGCCCCTCGACGACGCGGCCGAGGCCTACGCGATCTATGACAAGCGCGAGGCGCTAAAGATCGTGCTCTCCCCCTAGACCCCCCGGAGGCCCTGGATGTCTGCCACCGCCCTACCCGAAGCCCTCTCCTCCCCTGCCCGCGAGTTTGCCTCTCGGGAGCATCGGCTGCTGATCGACGGCCAGAGCGTCCCGGCGGCGCAGGGCGCCACCTTCGAGACCCTGGACCCCGCTACGGCGCAGCCCATCACCGCCATCGCCAAGGCGGGACCGGACGATGTCGACGCCGCGGTGTCCGCCGCGCGGCGAGCGCTGGTGCACGGGTCGTGGCCCGAGCTGCCGGCGGCCGGACGCGCCCGGCTGCTGCACCGGCTGGCCGACCTGGTGGAGCAACACGCCGATGAGCTGGCCGAGCTGGAGTCCCTGGACGCCGGCAAGCCCGTGAAGCTGGCCCGCGTGGTCGACGTGGCGCAGACGGTGGCCCACTTCCGCCACTTCGCCGGCTGGCCCGAGCGCATCTTCGGCGAGATCATCCCCGTCGCGCAGGACCAGACGCTCTGCTACACGCGCAAGGAGCCGGTCGGGGTCTGCGCGCAGATAATTCCCTGGAACTTCCCGATGCTGATGGCGGCCTGGAAGCTGGGACCCGCGCTGGCCGCCGGCTGCACGGTGGTGCTCAAACCGGCTGAGCAGACGCCGCTGACCGCGCTGCGCCTGGGGGAGCTAGCGCGCGAGGCGGGCTTTGCCCCCGGCGTCATCAACGTGCTCACCGGCGACGGGGAGACCGGGGCAGCGCTGGTGGAGCACCCCGGGGTGGACAAGATCGCCTTCACCGGCTCAACCGAGGTGGGACGCGAGATCGGAGCCAAGGCGGGGCGGGCGCTCAAGCGCGTAACGCTCGAGCTGGGCGGCAAGTCCCCCAACATCATCCTGCCCGACGCCGACCTCAAAGCCGCCGTAGCCGGTTCCTTTCAGGCCATCTACTTCAACAGCGGCCAGGCCTGCAACGCGGGCAGCCGGCTGTTTATCCACCAGGATCAGTTTGACGAAGTCGTCTCGGCTCTGGCCTCGAGGGCCGATAAGTCGCGCGTGGGACCCGGCCTGAGTCCGGGCACCCAGATCGGCCCGGTCATCTCTCGCGAGCAGCAGGACCGCGTGCAGCGCTACATCGAGCTGGGCCGCGAGGAGGGAGCCGAGCTGGTCACCGGCGGGGAGTCAGTCACTGGTGACGGCGGAACCGATGGCGAGGGCTACTTCATCCGGCCGACCCTGTTCACCAGCCGCAGTGATGAGCTGCGCATCGCCCGCGAGGAGATCTTCGGTCCGGTGCTCGTGGCCTTGCCCTATGAGTCACTGGAGGAGGTCGCCCAGCGCGCCAACGGCTCTGATTACGGCTTGGCGGCGGGAGTCTGGACGCGTGACGTGGGCAACGCGCACCGCCTGGCGGCGCTCTTGAAATCCGGCTCGGTGTACATCAACTGCTGGGGACTCAGCGATCCCGGGGCGCCCTTCGGCGGCTACAAGAGCTCGGGCGTGGGCCGCGAGCACGGGCGCGATGGCCTGGAGTCCTACCTGGAGACCAAGACGGTCTGGACCGGCCTGGCCTGATAGGCAGGGGCCGTGCGGACGCGGCCAGCGTTCGCGCTGACCGGGTACTCGGACGGTCAGGGGCCTGACCGCCGCGCAGGTTCTTCCGCCGGACCGATGTTGTACGGTGGCAGCCGCCGCCCCGCTGGACGTTCATACGATTGGCGCCGGGAGCGCTAATCGACCAGCGAACTTCAACCGAGGCAGGGATTCATGGTCGATCAAGACGCTGCGGCGTTGCGCTTTGCTACGCCGTTTTGGACATCGGCATGCCGTGTCCTGATGACTACGATGGCTGTGCTGGGCCTCAGCGGTGCGATCCTCGCCGCGGGAGCGACTGCCCGGACGCACCATCGCTCCGGCCTCCTGCATCACCACAGCACCCGGCATCACCACAACACCCGGCATCACCGCAGGCCTCGCCATCGCTCCCGCATGCGGCGCCACTGCCGGTTCGCCCATACCCGGGTGGGCCACACGTCTCGGCGTCACTTTCAGGCCGCTGTGGTCTGCTTGATCAACAAACAGCGGACCAGGCGCGGCCTGCCCCGCCTGCACCAGAGCCAGCGCCTGAACCGCTCCGCTCAGGGCTGGACCAACCACATGGTCCGGGACCGCTCCTTCTCCCATGGATCGAACTTCTCGGCCCGAATCAGCGCCGTCGGCTTCAACTGGTCCATGGTCGGTGAGAACATTGCCACCGGCTTCGCCACCCCCGCCGCCGCGGTTCGGGCCTGGATGCACAGCCCGGATCATTGCCGCAACATCCTGGCGCCCACCTTCCGGGACGTCGGCACGGGCGTCAGCCGGCGCGGTGTGGCCGGAGCGAGCCGGCTGGGAACCTGGACGCAGGACTTCGGGTTGCCCATGCTCGCTGCGCCACCGTCGGGCAACTGGGGCCCGGCGTCCGGCTGCCCGTACTAGCCGTTAGTGGCGCAGGCGGGTGGGCGGCGCACCCACCGCCTCGGCCGCGCTGCGGACCTCGCCTTCGCCCTCAAAGGGGGTGTCGCGCAGGTACCACTCGGCGTCCAGCGCCGCCTGGCAGCCCGAGCCGGCCGCGGTGACGGCCTGCCGGTAGGTGTGATCGACAAGATCTCCGGCGGCGAAGACGCCCGGTAGGTTGGTCAGCGTGGAGCGACCCTGGGTGACCACGTAGCCGTCCTCGTCGGTGTCCGCCTGACCGCTCACCAGCTGACTCTGCGGATCGTGACCGACGGCGATGAAGGCGCCCGAGATCTCCAGCTCGCGAATCGAGTCATCGCTGGCGTTGCGAAGCGTGGCCACGGCCAGGGAGTTGGACTCACCGGCTGAGAATTCATCCACCACGTACGGGGTCAGGAGCTCGATGTTGGGTACCGCGCGGGCGCGGTCGAGCATGATGGCCGAGGCCCGGAACTCCTCCCGCCGGTGCACGATTACCACCTTGGAGGCGAACTTGGCCAGGAACATGGCCTCCTCCATCGCCGAGTCGCCGCCTCCGACGATCAGTGTCGGCACGTCCTTGAAGAACGCCGCGTCACAGGTGGCGCAGTAGCTGACGCCGCGGCCCGAGAGCTCCATCTCGCCGGGAACCCCCAGCTTGCGGTGCTCGGCGCCCATAGCCAGGATCACGGTGCGGGCCAGATGAAGCTGGTCCCCCACCCACACCTTGTGCGGCGTGCCGTCGTCGGACAGCTCCAGGGCGGTGACGTCGTCGGTCTCCAGACGAGCCCCGAAACGCTCGGCCTGGTCGCGGAAGTGCTGCATCAGCTCGGGGCCCATGATTCCCGGCGGAAAGCCGGGATAGTTCTCCACGTCGGTGGTCTGCTGGAGCAGGCCACCCCAGGCAAAGCCCTCGACGACCAGGGGCTCCAGGTCGGCGCGGGCGGTGTAGAGGGCCGCCGTGTAGCCAGCCGGACCGCTGCCGACGATGATCACGCTTTCGATCTTCTGATCCTGTTCCATAGCTTCATTAAGTATAGCTAGGGGCGCCCCGCGTGCGCCAGCGAGCCACGGTGCGACGAAGTTGCAGGTAGGCCACCGCGCCCGGCAGAGTGGGAAGCCAGAAGGCAAAGCCACGGTAGGCCAGCACCGCGACGACGGCCAGCTGGACGGGGACGCCGAAGGCCGAAAAGGCGCCGATCATGCCCCCGTCGACGCCGCCGATCCCGCCCGGGAGCGGCAACGTGTTGCCGATCATGCCGATGAAGTAGGCCATGATCACCACCGCGGTCGGGGGTGAACCACCAAAGGCGTGAAAGCACGCCCACAGCACGGCAATGTCAAACCCCCACCAGGCCACCGCCCCCAGCAGGCTGGCGTCACGGGTTCTGACCAGGTCAATGGCCGTCCGCACTCCGCTGGCGGCAGCCGCCGGAGCTGCGGCCAGGCTGCCGGCCACGCGCCCCAGGCGGCCGCCGTCGTTCCAGCGTCCGACCAGGCGGTCGAAGTCCCCCGGCAGCAGGGACACAGCGAGGAAGATGGCGATGACCACCGCCCCGAAGATCGCCGGAACGACAGTTAGCGCAAACGGGTTTGACCCGGGGAAGATGCCCAAGTACAGGCCCATGCCGACGATGACCAGAGCGCCCATGTAGACGGCGTAGAGCAGCACCATGAAGGCCACCATCCGGCAGGCCACGACGCGGGCCTCGAGCCCCGAGCGCCTCAGCGCCCAGGCCGTCAGGGCGATTCCCCCCGCGCCAGCCGAAGCGAACAGCCGCGTGGCAGCCAGCCCGGCCATCGTGATCTCATAGCTCGTGCGCCACCCGATCCGGGAGTCCCCGCGCACGAATACGACCCGGAACAACATGACGTAGCCGATGAAGGAACAGATCTCCAGTGCGGCGGCCAGGGCCAGCCACCAGGCGTTGCCGTGTTGAATGCGATTCCAGGTCTCGCGCAGGCCGAGCAGCTTGGGCAAGACGAAGTACAAGAAGGCCGCCACTGAGACGACGAACACGATTGAGACCAGCAGCCGCCGGCGGGTGAAGCGCACCCGCGGCATCTCCTCGCTGTGATGATCGTGACGCGCGCGATCGTCACCGTGGGGCAGATGCTCAGGCCGGGGTCGGGTCGGCTGATCGTCGTTCCCGGCGCCAGGCCGGTCCCCGACAGCGTCGGGGTGCTGAATCGAGGCCTTGTCCCCCACTGCCCGCTGCCCCACTTAGCGGGTCGCCGCCCGCGCTTGGAGGGTCTGCAGGCCACCGGCCAACCGCTGCGCCAGCGGCGCGGCCCGCGGCGCGCCGTAACGGATCGCCTCCGCCAGGGCGGCGCCCCCCAACAGGTCGCTGGCGTAGTGCTCGCCGAGGTAGACGAGCGCGAGCCCCAGCAAGGCGGTGTAGGTGAAGCCCACCGCGCCGGCCGCCGGCCCCACCTCGGAGAGCAGGTGGGCGCCCATCAGCGACGTGGCGAAGTGAAGCGATGGCATAGCGGCAAGGGGATTTCCTCCCAGGACATCGTAAAGGGCGGGCCAGCGTCCACCCCAGAACTCTTCGCCGTATTCGATCATCATTCGGCGCACCGGCGGTTCCCCGGCCGGGCCCAGGCGCCGGTGCTGGGCCGCATACCACGGTGGGGCGGTGGGAACGGCCCAGTAGAACGTCGCCCCGAGGTCAAAGACCGCATACATGCGCACGGCCGCGGTGGAGAAGCGCTCGGGCCTGCGGGCCAGCACGTAGGCGAGGCTGGCGTGGGGGACCATGAACCAGATCCAGTGACACCACACCAGGACGCGCTCGAAACGGTTGATCTGCCCCACGCGCGAGAACCTGTGCTGGAGTGAGACCGTGGGCGGCACACCCAGGCCGAGAATGCGGTCGGCGACGATCGGATAGTCGATCCACACCCGCTCGGCCAGCCGCTGCGGGTCATCGTGGGGCAGCTCGTAGGCCGCCAGATAGGCCCACATGTTCAGGGCGCAGATTCCCACCTCGCGACGGCGTCCAGGCCCCGTCGCCACCGCCAGGGCCGCCGGGGCCAGGCCCGAGCTGAGCATCACAGCGGCCGGGGCCAGGCGCACCCGCCGGCGCAGCAGGGGCGCCGCTACACCGGCCGCGACCAGGGCCCAGGCACTCGCTCTGATGGCCCTCGAGGCGCGCAAGAGGCGGCCAGTATAGGCCCGCTCGACGTGACGCCCAGCCCGGCCAAAGGGCCGCCGGCGCGGCTTCACCACGGCTCAGGCAACGGTTCAATCAGGGTCTCGGCGCTGACCCAGAGCCGTCACGCCGGCGGCCGCGAAGGATAGAATCCCCGCCGCCTTGAGACCCGACGTTTCCCGCGCCCGGCTCCGCCGCCGGCGTTCCCACCCCCGCTCGGCAGTGTTGAGGTCGCTGCTGCGCGGCCAGCTGGCCATGATCACGGCCGCGCTGATCGCCTCTCTGGTCCTGGCCCCGGCGGCACTGGCTGGCTTCATCACGCCCGAGTCCGGCGGTTCGCCCAACGCCAACGAGATCGCCTCCCTGTACGACGTCGTGCTCTACCTCGCCGCGGTGGTGTTCGTGATCGTCGAAGGCGCCCTGATCTACTCGATCTACAAGTTCCGGGCCCGCAAGGGCGCCGTGGCGGCTCAGATCCACGGTAACACGCGCCTGGAGATGGGCTGGACGCTGGCCGCGGCGCTGATCTTGGTCATCCTCACCGTGGTCACGTTCATCAAGCTGCCCGG
>JALYZQ010000039.1 GCA_030948805.1 Actinomycetota bacterium
GCGGCGCACATGCCCCTGCCCGGGCGCGGCGCGCCCGCCGACTGGCTGGTCGTGGGCCTCGGCAACCCGGGCCCGGAGTACACGCACACGCGTCACAACGTCGGCTTTGAGATCGCGCAGGAGCTAATCGAGCGCTGGTCGCTGCCGCGACCCCGCAGCCGCTTCCGTGGCTTGCTCAGCCAGGGCCGGACGGGGGCGGGCGGGGTCCGGGTAGCGATCCTGCAGCCCCAGACGTTCATGAACGAGGCTGGTCAGTCCGTCGGTCCGGCCCGCGGGGCGCTCAAGACGCCGCTTGACCACGTGCTGGTCCTCCACGATGAGATCGACCTGCCCTTCGGGGAGATTCGCACCCGCGTGGGAGGAGGCCTGGCTGGCCACAACGGCCTCAAATCCCTCAAGCAGGGCCTTGGGTCGGCTGACTTCGCTCGGGTCCGCGTCGGCGTCGGACGGCCTCCCACGACCGATCCCGACCGCGTGGCCGCCTACGTCCTAGGTCGTTTTCGCGAGCCCCCGGACGAGGTGCAGCGCCTGATCACCGACGCCGCCGACGCGGTCGGGCGGATCATCGAGCCAGCCGGAGCCGACGCCGGCGCGAGCCCCGGACAGCCCGGCCACACGCAGGTTTGAGGACCCGGTCTCGGCCTAGACTCCAGAGAAGGCCGACTTAGATGCTCCGCTCCCTCCTCGCTCACGCCGACGATGATCCGCAGACCGCCGCGCTGGCGCGTGACGGCGGCCAGGCCTTCGTCTCCCAGTCCGTGCGGCCCTACCTGCTGGCGGCGCTGTTGGATCGGGAGCCCGACCGTCCGGCCATTGTCGTAGCCGGCGATGATCGAGCGGCCCGAGACCTGGCCGCGGCCCTGAAGACCTGGCTGGAACCGCGACCGGTCCGCTACTACCCCAGCCGGGGTGTCAGCTACGAGTCCCATCTGACGCCCCCGCCGCACCTGGTCGGCCTGCGGATTGCCGCCTTCGACGCGTTGACCGAGTCCGGCCAGAGCGCGCCGGTGGTCGTGGTCAGCGCCGTCGCACTGTCTGAGAAGGTCCCCGATCCGACCATGCGTCCTCACGGCTTTGAGTTGCGCGTGGGCGAGCTGATCGATCTGGAGGAGTGCGCGCTGGACCTGGTCGCGGCCGGCTATGAGCGCGTCGACCAGGTCGACGACCGCGGCCAGTTCGCCATCCGCGGCGGTCTGCTCGACCTGTTCCCGGCCACCGAGGACCGGGCCGTCCGCGTCGACCTGTTCGGCGATGAGATAGAGAGCCTGCGCTACTTCTCCACCTTCACCCAGCGCTCGCTGGGGGACGCCGACGTCGTGGAGGTCGCTCCGGCGGCCGAGCTGGCCGCCGAGCATCGGGAGCTGGCCGAGATCGCCGCCTCTGACGCCGAGGCCCAAGAAGCCTCCGAACGCCCCGACATCACCGAGCTGCTGCCCGTGGAGAACTTCCATCCTTTCCTGGAGCTCGCCGCCCGCGACGCGCAAATCCTGATCGCCGGCGAAGAGGATCTCCGCCCGGCGCTGAACGACCACTGGCAGGACGTGTGCGCCGGTGATCACCTCCGCAACGCCGACGTCGATCATCTCTACGTCGCGCCGGAGAAGATCCTGGACGGCCTGAAGTCCCGAGTGAAGATCCGCCTGTCGAGCATCGACCAGGATCAGCCCTTCGCCTTCCGCGCCCAGGCCGCCGACGTCGCCGCTCGCGGCCTCAAGGAAGCCGAGCCCGAGCTCGAGAAGCTCGTTCGCTCGGGGTACCGGCCGGTGGTCACCTTCGCCACCCGCGGGGAGGGAGAGCGCCTGGCCTACAACCTGGGACGGCTCAAGGTTCGCTGGCTGGGGGACGGGGGAGGGGCCCCGCCGGCGACCGGCATGCTGACCTTCGCCCGCGCTCGTCTTCAGTCGGGCTTCATCGCCCCGCAGTTCCACCTCGCGGTGATTCCCGAGCACCGTCTCCTGCACCGCCGGCGCCGCAGCGCCGAGAGCGCCGGCCGGGAGCGCAAGCGGGGAGTGCTGCGCAGCTTCGCCGAGCTCCGCACCGGCGACATCGTCGTCCATGAGGACCACGGAATCGCTCGCTTCGCGGGCTTTGACACCAAGACGGTGGCCGACGTGACCCGAGACTACCTGTACCTGGAGTACGCGGGGTCAGATCGGGTGTTCGTGCCCGTCGACCAGCTGGCCAAGATCAGCCGTTACGTCGGTGCGGGTGGTGCCCATCCTGCCCTGTCCAAGCTCGGCGGCTCACGCTGGGAGCAGCTCAAGGCACGGGCCCGACGCGCTGCCCAGGAGCTTGCCGGCGAGCTGCTCAACCTGTACGCGGAACGCAAGCGCCGCCAAGGCCACGAGTTTGCGCCCGACACCGACTGGCAACGCGAGTTCGAAGACGCCTTCCCGTTCACCGAGACGCCCGATCAGCGTGACGCGATTGAGTTCGTCAAGGGCGACATGGAGTCCCCGCGCCCGATGGACCGGCTGATCTGCGGCGATGTCGGCTACGGCAAGACCGAGGTCGCGCTGCGCGCCGCCTTCAAGGCCGTCCAGGACGGCAAGCAGGTCATGCTGCTGGTCCCGACGACGATCCTCGCCCAGCAGCACTACGGGACCTTCTCCGAGCGATTGAAGGACTACCCGGTGACCATCGAGCACGTCTCGCGCTTCCGCCCCGCGGCGGAGCAGAGGCAGTCGCTGGCTCGGTTTACCCGGGGCGAGGCGGACATCCTGATCGGCACCCATCGCCTCCTGTCGCGCGATGTGCGCGCCAAGGACCTGGGCCTGTTGATCGTCGATGAGGAGCAGCGCTTCGGCGTGCGTCAAAAGGAGCTGCTGCGCCAGCTCAAGCTCCGCGTGGACGTGATCGCCATGAGCGCAACCCCGATCCCGCGCACGCTGCAGATGTCGCTGGCCGGTGTGCGCGACATCAGCGTCATTGAGACCCCGCCCGAGGGCCGTCGCCCCATCAAGAGCTACGTGGGCGAATATGACGAGGAGCTGGTCCGCCGGGCGCTGCTGCGCGAGTTCGAGCGCGGCGGGCAGGCCTTCTTCCTGCACAACCGGGTGGAGACGATCGAGGAGACGGCGGTGCGTCTGCGCGGCCTGTGCCCGGCAATGCGCTTCGCGGTCGCCCACGGGCAGATGGACGAGCGCACGCTGGAGGAGCGGATGCTGTCCTTTCTGCGTGGGGACGCCGACGTACTGGTCTGCACGAGCATCATCGAGTCGGGCATCGACATCCCTCAGGCCAACACGCTGGTAGTGGAGCGATCAGACATCTTCGGCCTCTCGCAGCTCTACCAGATACGTGGCCGGGTGGGACGCTCGGCCGAGCGCGCCTACGCCTACCTGCTCTACCCCAGCGCGGCCGCACTCACCCCGGAGGCGGCCAACCGGCTGAGCGCGCTGTCTGACTACACCGAGCTGGGGGCCGGCTTCAAGGTGGCGATGCGCGACCTCGAGCTGCGCGGCGCCGGCAACCTGCTCGGCGACGAGCAGTCCGGCCACGTCGCCGCGCTGGGCTTCGAGCTCTACATGCAGATGCTCGACGAGGCGGTGGCCGAGTCCGAGGGTGAGCACGCCGGAACCGACGAGGAGTGGGAGCCGGTCCGCCTCGACGTAAGCGTGGACGCCTACGTGCCGGCCGATTACATCCCCTATGAGCAGGCCAAGGTCGATGTCCATCGCCGAATCGCGGCGGCCCGGGAAGTGGCCGACCTGGCCCTGCTGCGCGAGGAGCTGGAGGACCGTTTTGGCCCGCTGCCCGAGCCAATGGCCAATCTCATTGATCTCCAGCAGGCCCGGATCAAGCTCGGACAGTCCGGGGCGCAGACCGTGACCATCCGCAATGACCGCGTGGCCGTGACGCCGATCGAGCTCGACTCCGCCCGGGCCAAGGCGATTCGCGCCCAGATCCCCGCTGCTTTGTACGAGTCGGGCAAGTCGCAGCTTTCAGTACGCGTCCCCCCGGATCCTCACCAGCGCTTCCCGGCGATCATGGAGGTGGCCGACGTGCTGCTGTCGGTGACCCGAGAAGCCCAGGCCGAGGCCGAGGCGGTCGTGGAGGCGGCCTGAGCTGGAAGCCGCGCATCCAGCGTTGCCAAGACTGATTTCTAGGAGTTGTCTAAGACCCGGGCCAGGGAAGCTCCCCGTCCGAGCATCGTCGCTACCATCGGCCGAGTCGTATGAAGACTTTGAGGTCCATCCCGGCGCTCGGCGCCTTTTTTGTGCTCATTGCCATGGCCCTGGCGGCCTGTGGCTCAAGCGGCGTGTCCGGTAACTCCGTGGCCGTCGTGGCCGGCACTCCGATCACCACTCAGGCCTTCAACCACTGGATGTTCGTGGCCGCCAAGCAGCAGGCCAGCCAGTCGCCGAGTGCGCCGATCATCGTCCCCAACGATCCGCCGAACTTCACCAAGTGCGTGGCTCAGGTCCGGGCCCGGATCCCGGCTCTGAAGACCACGCCTGACAAGCAGATCAAGGCCGACTGCAAGCAGCTCTTCACCTCGCTGTCCAGCCAGGTGTTGGATTTCCTGATTCGTTCCTACTGGTATCAGGCCGATGCCCATCGCCTGAACATCAAGCTGACCGATGCCCAGGTGCAGCAGGCACTGGCCACGGCCAAGAAGGGAAAGTTCTCGACCCCGGCGCAGTTTGCGCAGTTCTTGACCACCTCCGGTGAGACGCTGGCCGACGTGACGTACCGGATCAAGATCCAGCAGATCTACAGCAAGCTTCTGGCGCGGCATCAGACAACTGTGACCCCGGCGCAGATCACCGCCTACTACGACTCGCATAAATCCTCCTTTGGCACCCCGGAGTCACGCAACCTGCGCGTCGTCCTGACCAAGACCGCCAGCCAGGCCAACGCCGCCCGCCGGGCTCTGATGCACGGCCAGAGCTGGAAGGCAGTGACCAAGAAGTACTCGATCGACCCCACCACCAAGAACAAGGGTGGCTTGGTCTCCGGGGTCACCGCCGGTCAGGGGAGCTCGGCGCTCAGCTCCGTTGCCTTCGGTCCCACGGCCAAGCTCGGCCGAGTCGTCGGCCCCGTCAAGGGCCAGTTCGGCTACTACGTGCTCGAGGTGACCAAGATCACCCCGGCCAAGGCGCGCAGCCTGGCGCAGTCCACGGTCCTGATCAAGCAGACGCTGACCAGCCAGCTGCAGACGACCGCGGCGACCGCGGTCAACAACACGGCCAAGTCGCACTGGCTGAGCAAGACGAGCTGCAAGGCGTCCTACTCGATGGCTGACTGCAGCGGCTACAAGCCGCCGAAGGCCAGCCCGACGGCCCCCCCCACCGCCGCCCCGTAGTGCCCCCGGCGGGGTCCGACGGACAGTCGGAGGCGATCTCTCGTCTCGATCAGATCACGCGTCGCCTGCGCCGGGAATGCCCGTGGGATCGTGAGCAGAACGAGCGCTCGATCGTCCCGCATACCGTCGAGGAGGCCTATGAGCTGGCCGACGCCGCCCACCGTGGAGATGACGCCAAGCTGCGTGACGAGCTGGGCGACGTCCTGTTTCAGGTTCACTTCCTGGCCCTGCTGCTGGAGGAGCGCGGGGCGGGGGACCTGGCCGCCGTGGCCGAGCACGTGACCCAGAAGCTGATCCGCCGGCATCCGCACGTGTTCGGAGATGCCCAGGCCGAGACGGCGCGTGAGGTGCTGCGCAACTGGGACACGCTCAAACGTGAGGAGCCCGGCCGGGAGCCGGGGATCTTCGGCGAAGTGCCGGAGAACCTGCCCGGACTGCTGCACGCCCGCAAGGTCCAGCGCCGGGCGGCCGTGACCGGCTTTGACTTTCCCGGCGCGGAGGGGCCCCTGCAGTCGGTCGGTGACGAGCTGGCCGAGCTGGAGGCGGCCCGCGCCGACGAGGACCGCTTCCACGAGCTCGGTGACGTGCTGTTCGCGTCTGTGAACGTGGCCCGCAAGCTCGGACTCGACCCTGAGCTGGCCCTGCGGGCGGCCTCCGGTCGCTTCCAGGGTCGCGTCCTGGCCGCCGTGAAGCTGGCGACATCCGAGGGCGCGACTTGGGACGATCTCCCGCCTGACCAGCAGCTGCACTACTACGCCCGCGCCCGGCTGACCGAAGGAGACGCCACACCGACATGAGCCAGATCGAGCACGTTCATGCCCGCCAGATCCTGGACAGCCGGGGCAACCCCACCGTCGAGGTGGAGCTCAGCCTGCAGTCCGGGGCCTGGGGTCGGGCGGCCGTTCCCTCTGGGGCGTCAACCGGAGAGTTCGAGGCGACCGAGCTGCGCGATGGCGGTGACGAGTGGATGGGCAAGGGGGTCACTCAGGCCGTCGAAAACGTCAACGGAGAGATCGCCAGCGCGGTGCGCGGCCAGGACCCCACCAGCCAGGCAGCGCTCGATCGAATTCTCATAACCCTCGACGGCACCGACAACAAGTCGCGGCTGGGGGCCAACGCGTTGCTGGCTGTCTCTCTGGCCGCCGCGCACGCCTCCGCGGCTGAGCAGCGCCTGCCGCTGTGGCGGTACCTGGGCGGGGAGAGCGCCCACGTGCTCCCGGTTCCGATGATGAACGTGCTCAACGGCGGCGCCCACGCCGACAACGCCGTCGACTTTCAGGAATTCATGATCGTGCCCGTCGGCGCCCGCTCGTTCTCAGAGGGCCTGCGTCTGGGCACCGAGGTGTTTCATGGCCTCAAGCAGACGCTGCACGAGCAGGGCCATTCGACTGCGGTCGGGGACGAGGGCGGCTTCGCCCCCGATCTGGACTCAAACGAGCAGGCTCTGGAGGCCCTCATGGACGGCATCCGGGCGGCGGGCTTCGTGCCCGGCGACCAGGTGGCCATCGCCTTGGATCCGGCCGTCTCTGAGCTCTACCGCGATGGCAGCTACGTATTCGAGCATGAGGGAAGGTCCCTCAGCGCCTCTGAGCTGGCCGCCTACTGGGCGGAGCTGGCCGACCGCTATCCCATCGTCTCCATCGAGGACGGGATGGACGAGGAGGACTGGGAGGGCTGGTCGGAGCTGACCAGCCAGATCGGCGACCGCATCCAGCTCGTCGGCGACGATCTGTTCGTGACCAACACCCAGCGCCTGCAACGCGGGATCGATGCGGGCGTGGGCAATGCGATCCTGATCAAGGTCAACCAGATCGGGACCCTGTCGGAGACGATGGCCGCCGTGCGCATCGCCCGGGAGGCCGGCTATGCCGTGGTCATGTCGCATCGCTCGGGAGAGACCGAGGACGTCACGATCGCCGATCTCGCCGTGGCCACCGGATGCGGCCAGATCAAGACGGGCGCCCCGTCGCGCAGTGATCGGGTGGCCAAGTACAACCAGCTGCTGCGGATCGAGGAAGCTCTGGGGGCGGAGGCCAGCTACCCGGGCCGCTCGGTGTTTCGCGCCTGAGCGCGGTTTTGCGCCTGCAGGGGATCGTGCAGAAGGAAGGAGCGTCGTCGCGTCGAACGAAGGGCGCAGGCGATGCCGTCCGCCCGCCCTGCCACCGCTGCGCCGCGCCGCAGTCCTCACACACCGCCACCGCGTCCGCGCGGCGTTCCGCTGCCGCCCACCCTGCTGCGTGTGCGCTGGGACCGCGCCGGCCGGGTGGGCCTGTTGGTCGTGCTCGTAGTGGTCGTCGGGCTCTACGTCCAGCACACGCTGGCCTACCTGTCAGTCAGCGCGCAGGCCAGCCGGCAGGAGGAGATCGTCGATCAACTCGCGCGTCAGAACGCGCGGCTCGCCGCCGAGCAGCGGTCGCTCAACCAGCCGGCGACGATCGTGCGCGACGCGCGGGCGCTGGGCATGGTGCGGCCCGGCGAGCGGGCCTACGTGATCACGGGACACACCGGGCACTAAGCACGCGGAGCCAGTGAGCTCCGGACCGCTTCGCTTCGAGGACCTGATCGGCCTCTGGCAGGAGGGTGAGCGCCGGCTGAGCCAGGCCGAGCCCGCCGACCGCGCGTTGATGGAGCGCGTGATCGAGGCGCTGGTCGCCGAACTGCGCCATCGCCTGGGCGGCCTGTTCAGCGTGCATGAGCTCGCCCGGCTGTATCTGGAGCAGGGCAGCGACTGGTGCTTCTCCATTGCCACCCGGGTGGCTCCGACCACGCCCGCCGCCTGGGATATGACCACCGTCGCCGGTGCGGCCTTCGCCCGCTACGCGCGCGAGGCCGGGGATTACATGATCGGTCGCCGCCCGGGCGAGGGCCGCGTGTAGCCGTTAGCCGAGGCTCTCAGTCCTCGCCGTCGCCACCGGCGCGCCGGATCACGATCTGGTCTTCCTCAATGGCGACCTCGACCGGACGGTGCCCGGCCCAGTACTCGGCGTACACGGGGTCGTCCTGGACGGCAGGATCCAGCCACAGGCCGTAGCCCTCGTCGCCGTGATCGAAGGTGGCCTCAAGGGTGTCAGAGCTGCGCGGACGCCCCCGGCCGCCCCGGCCGCCCCGCCGTCCCCGGCGCCGCCGCGCCGGCTTGTCAGCCTCGCTCTCGTCCTGCTCGTCGTCTCCCTCGTCGTCTCCGGGGTCCCCCCGCTCAGCGGCGGCGTCGAGCTCAGCAGCGATCAAAGCGTCGTCCTCGGCGCGCAGGTCGATCTCATCGTCGAAGTCGGCCGCCGGGGCGCCGCCCTCGTGCTCGTCACCGCCTTCCAGGTGCTGCTCGCGCTTGAAGGTTTGAATCTGCTGCACGGTGACTTCGAGCTGGTGGGCAATCCAGGCATCGGTGCGTCCCTGACGGACCCAGGCCCGGATCCGGTTGAGCTCTGGTCGAAGTGATTTGCGGGCCATGAGAGCGCTCAGACTAGTACAGCTGACGGCCATAAACGCCCCGACCCGTGACAAAAGCTCCACCCCTGTGCGCGTAGACCAGTACACGCTATGCTCAGCCCCGTCGGGTGGGAAGGTTGCTTTCGCGCGCCGAATTCCATCCTTGGTCTCAAGCCGCCACGCAGGGAGGCAACCAATGCTGGTCCTGACCCGAAAGTCCAACCAGAGCATCATGATTGGCGACGACATCGAGGTTTCGGTGCTGGCCATCATGGGTGAGAAGGTGCGGATCGGGATCCAGGCCCCGCGCGACGTCCCGGTGTTCCGCAAAGAGGTGTACTTGGAGATCAAGGAAGAAGGCCCGGAGCAGTCTAAGGATGCCCGGGACGAGGTCGATGCCGCGCTGCGCGGTCTCGGCGAGGACAAGCCCTCCTCCTAGCCGGCATCTGCGCCCGGCGCCCCGCGTGGCGCTTAGCTGAGCAGCAGGTAGAGCGTCTCGAACATCGCCCCGGTCACGATGACCGCGGTGACGATCAGGGAGCCGATCAGCACCCAGTAGCGCATTGAGCTGCGCTTGATGGCGCGCTCATGCGTGCGTCTGCGCGACCGGCGTACGGCATGGCGCCGCAGCGTCTCACCGCGGTCCCGGTCGAGCTTTGCCTCCTGCCGGAACTCCTGCTCGAGCTGGGCGAGGCTCTGGCGCATCCTCATCGCTCGCGAGCCTAACAACCCAGCCTTCGCTCGGCCCGCCCCCGCGCGCGGGACCCGGGTGCCAGCCGCCCTAGTGGACCTGCTGGCCCTCGTAGACCTCGACGAAGTGCAGGTAGTTCTTGGCGATCTGCGCAGCGGCGTCTGATCGCTCCAGCTCATCGGCCAGAAAGCCCTTCAGGGCGTCCCACCAGATCGACCGGCCGATGGCAAAGCCGATGAAGCCATCCACCGTGGAGGCCGCCTCAAGCCATTGCTCGACCTTCTCCGTCGAGGCTCCGCGGCCCAGCAGCACGCACCTCACACCCTCGCGGCCCTGGCCCTTGCGGGCCTGCTCGGCCAGCATCACCGCGTCCTCGCGCGCATCGACGCCCTCGATCTTCCACACGTCGGCCTCGATCCCGTGGTCCTGAAACTCCTCGATGGCGCGGCGCATCAATTCGGGTCGCAGCTCGGCGTCATAGCGATCGGTGTCGTCCTCGACGCTTGAGAGCTGCTCCTCGGT
>JALYZQ010000046.1 GCA_030948805.1 Actinomycetota bacterium
CCATGATCTGCGAGACGGGCTCCTCGAGCGCACCCCGAATTTCCTCGCTGGTGAGAACAACCGTCTTGGGCAGTCCCGAGACCATGTCGCGCCCGCGAATCTCGGCCTGCACCTCCTCGGGCATGCCGTGGGCTGAGCCGATCTCGAGCTTGACCTCTTCCGCGGTTTGCTGACCGATGAGCAGCTTGTACTCACGCTTGACGTAGTTGATGATCGCCTCGTCGAGCTCATCGCCGCCCACGCGAATGGACTGCGAGACCACGATCCCGCCCAAGGAGATCACCGCGACCTCGCTCGTGCCTCCGCCAATGTCCACGACCATCGATCCCGTGGGTTCGCCCACCGGCAGCCCGGCGCCGATCGCCGCCGCCATCGGCTCTTCGATCAGGTAGGCCTGCCGGGCACCGGCCGACAGGCAGGCCTCCTCGACGGCCCGCTTCTCAACGCCGGTTACGCCGCTGGGCACGCACACGACAACGCGCGGATGCGCCCAACGATTCTGGTGCACCTTCTGGATGAAGTGACGCAGCATCTCCTCGGTGACCTCGAAATCGGCGATCACCCCATCCTTGAGCGGACGGATGGCCGAGATCGTCCCCGGGGTGCGACCCAGCATCCGCTTGGCCTCGATTCCCACCGCGTGCACCTCGCCGGTACGCGAATCTACGGCCACCACGCTCGGCTCTGACAGCACGATCCCGCGACCACGCACGTAAACGAGCGTGTTTGCGGTCCCGAGGTCGACCGCCATGTCGCGGCCACCGAAGCCGGTCAGATACGTGAAAAAGCCCATAGGTTTAGGTTGCTGGAAGCGTGGACGAGGCCGCGAAAAGCGCACTTGGCCACACCTGGCCGCCAGCAACGTCCGCGGTCGAGTGTATCGAACGTGCGTCCGTCCCCACCTCCGAGATTGCCGCCGTGAGCGGCCAAATCCCGGCGGCAAGCCGGTAATCGCGCGGCTTCTCAGTGGCTCTCAGGGGCCGAGCAAGCCCGGAGACAGCTCCGCCAGCGCCGCCACCGGCAGCCCAACCACGTTGAGGTAGTCGCCTTCGATCGACCGTACCAGCAGCGCTCCCCGGCCCTGAACCGCATAGCCCCCGGCTCGACCACGCCATTCGTCGGTGTCCAGATAACGCTCGATGGTGTGCTCATCCAGGGCCCGGAACTCCACCTGGGTGCTGGCCACCAGCGTACGCACGCGCCCGGCTTCGATCAGGCACAGACCGCCGATCACGCTGTGGCGGCGACCACCGAGGTCCTGGAGGGTGCGACGCGCCTGGCCGCGGTCGGTCGGTTTGCCGTATACGCGGGCGCCGAGGGCCACCAGCGTGTCGACGCCGAGCACCGTGGCCTGGGGCGCCTGCGAGGCCACTGCGGCCGCCTTGCGGTAGGCGTTCTCAATCGCGACCTCGGGCGGCGGCCCCTGTTCGACCTCCTCGACCCCCGAAGCCCGCACCACGAAGTCAACCCCCAGACGTTCGAGGATCTCCCGGCGCTGGGGCGATTGCGAGGCCAGGATCAGGGGCGACGGCGTCAGAGGTCGGGGAAGAACAATCCCACTTCTCGCCTTGCCGACTCGGGCGCGTCGGAGCCGTGGACCATGTTCTGCCCGACCGCGACGGCGTAGTCACCGCGGATCGAGCCCGTGTTGGCCTCCAGCGGGTTGGTGGCACCGATCACCTGGCGGGCGGCGGTGATTGCCGCCTCGCCCTCGAGCACCATCGCCACCAGCGGGCCGGAGGTGATGAAGCCCACCAGCTCCTCGTAGAACGGCTTGCCCTCGTGCTCGGCGTAGTGCGCAGCACCCAACTCGCGGGTCACCGTCATCAGTCGCAGGGCTAGGAGGCGCAGGCCCTTGCGTTCGAAGCGGGCGACGATCTCGCCGGTCAGTTGGCGGGCAAAGGCGTCAGGCTTGACGAGGATGAGCGTGCGCTCCACGGCGATCGTCTTCAGTCTCGAGGGGTCAGGTGGTCGAAGGCTGCTCGGCGGCGGCCTCCGAAGCTGTCTCACGGCGCCGGCGCTGGCGCCGGGGAGCCGGTGCGGCCACGCCGACCTCGGCCTCGCAGAAGGGGCACACCTTCCAAGTCGGATCGAGCGGGCGGCCGCAGGTCGGGCAGGGATCCTTGAGCTTGCGCATGCAGTTGGGGCAGCGCAGGAAGTCCCGCTCGACCTCATAGTCGCAGTGCGGGCACAGGTGATAGCCCAGCTCGGCCAATCGGGCCTCGGCGGCCTGCATCTCCAGCTCGCGCTCGCGCACGTCGTCGAGGTACTCGGGCGGACGCACGATCATGTAGACGATCGTGCCCACGAAAGGGAACAGAGATGCCGCCGTGGCGCAGCCGATCAGCATCGGGTCCGCGATCCGGCGGCGGGCGTCGGCGTAGGTCCAGTAGACGAGCGCGAACCAGATCACGAACAGGAACAGCACGACGAGCTCGACGGCGAGATTGAGCGCGCTGTTGTGAATGCCGAAGATCGCGTAAGGCAACATTAAGGTGGCGAGTTTAGTGGGCGCCGGGGGAGATTCGCTGGTTATGTACGCCATCGAGGACCGGGTTCCTCGTGGAATCGTCACCGGGTGGCTACAGAAATGCCCGCCCGAATAGGTATCCGATCCCGAAGAAGACGAGGATCACGACCGCCACTATGAGCGCCACCAGGCCGATCATGGCCAGGAACGGAGGCTGGTCGTCGCCGTCGTTCATCGGGCTCGCGCCTGCGCTTGGGCGGTCGGAGCCAGCAGATCGGCGATCAGGTAAAGCGATCCGGTGGCCACGACCAGGCCGTCGCGACCGGCCAGCTCGCGCGCCCGGCCCAGAGCTCTACCCGGGTCGGCGACCACCTCCGATGCCGGCCCGGACAACTGACCTGCCAGTGACTGCAGGGTGGGCGGCGGTAGGGCTCGCGGGTGACCGCTGCTGGTGAACACCACAGCCGCGCAAACCGGCAGCAAGGCGGCCAGCATCGCCGCCGCGTCCTTGTCATCGAGGATCGACACGCAGGCCACTATCGGCTGGTCCGGGGTGGCCAGCTCTTCCAGTGCCTCGACCAGGGCCTGCATGCCGTCGGGGTTGTGGGCCCCGTCGAGCAGCGTCCGGGGCGCGCTGGCCACCTCCTGAAGACGACCCGGAACTCTGATCTGGCGCCCGGCTGCGGCCACCGCATCGGGGTCCAGCTCGCCCAGCAGCGCTTGGGCGGCCGCGCGAGCGAGGGCAAAGTTGCGACGCTGGTAGGCACCCGGAGCCCCGACCGAGACGCCGGGATCGACTCCGGCCCACACGATCTCGGCCTCTTGCTCACTGGCTCGGTCGCGCGCCACCGCCTGGACCTCCGGCGCCAGCCCGGCGCCGAGCACCAGCGTCGCCCCCGGCTTGACGACGGCCAGCTTCTCGCCGGCGATGTCGGTCAGGGTCGGGCCCAGCCAGCGTGTGTGCTCCAGTCCGACGCTGGTCAGCACCTGCACGGCCGAGGGAATCACGCTGGTGGCGTCATAACGGCCACCGAGGCCGGCCTCGATCACGGCCGCCTCGACACCACGCCGGGCCAGCTCGTCATAGGCGGCCGCGGTCAGAGCCTCGAACTGGGTCACGCGATCGTCCTCGGTCCCGGCACGGTCGACGATCTCAGCCGCCCGGGCCGCGCGGGCCACCGCCGCTCCGAAGCGGTCGGGCTCCAGGTCGTGGTCGTCGATCCTGATGCGCTCTCCGAACGAGACCAGGTGGGGGGACAGGTACGCCCCGGTGCGGAGTCCGTGAGCGCGCAGAATGGCCGCGATCATCCGGGTTGTCGATGACTTGCCGTTGGTCCCCACGACGTGAACAGAGCGAAACTGCCGCTCCGGATGGCCCAGCGCGGTCATCAGCCGCCGCATGCGATCCAGCCCGAAGCGCATGCCGAACAGCTCCAGGGAACGCAGATAGTCCTCGGCCTGCGCCGCGCTCATGGCGGGCGCCGGGTTCATCACACAGCCTCCAGCTCGGTCTGCAGCCGGGCCAGCTTGTCACGCTCGCCCGCCACCACGGCCGGCGGGGCCCGGTCGACAAAGCCGTGGTTGGCGAGCTTGCGCTCGGAGCGCTCGATCTCTGACTGGAGCTTGGCCCGCCGCTGCTGCAGGCGGCGCTGCGCCGCTCCGAGGTCGAGCTCCTCCCCAGCCATGATCTCGATGCTCCCGTTCGGAATCGGCACGCTGGCGACCACGTCCCCGCCATTGGCGTTCGAAGTCAGCTCCAGCCTGGCCAGACGGCTCAGGTGCCCGGCGGTGTGATCAAAGCCGGCGGCCTGCAGCCGGGCGGGCAGCGTCGCTCCGGCCCGGACGTCGGCCGTGTCGCGCCAGGCGCGCAGCGCCTGGACGGCGGTGATCACGTTGGCGATCTCGGCCTCGGCGCCCTCGTCGGTCAGAGCCGGCCGACCCCCGACCCGCGCCGCCAGCAGACCGTCGACGCCGGGGACGTGGGAGTAGATCTCCTCGGTCTCGAACGGGATCAGGGGATGGGCCAGAGCGACCGTCTCGATCAGGATGTGCAGCAGCATGGGCGCCAGCTCGGGCTCGGAGGCGCGCAGCCGTGGTTTGACCAGCTCCAGGTACCAGTCGCACAGTTCCCCGTAGATGAAGTCATACAAGGCCAGCGCGGCGTGGGAGAAGTCGTAGCTCTCGATCCGCTCCGAGACCTCGGCCTTGGCACGCTCCAGGCGCGAGAGAATCCAGCGATCCTCGACGGCGTGGGGCTGGGGCTCGGATTCTGGCTCGCCGGCTCGGTCTCCGACGCCGAGCAGGATCAGCCGGGCGGCATTCCACAGCTTGTTGGTCAGCTGCTGACCCTGGGCGACCTTGTCTTCGGAGAAGCGTACGTCCTGGCCCGAGGACATGGCCAGCAGCCCCCAGCGCACGGCGTCGGCGCCGTAGGCCGGGAAATCGCCCGCGTCAGCCTCCTGGCCCGACGCGAAAACCGGGGGCCGTGGGCCGCCCTCGATCAGGTCGATGGGGTCAATTCCGGTTCCCAATGACTTGGACATTCGCCGTCCGTCCGGCGCCTGGATGATGGCCGTGATGTGCACGTCTGAGAACGGCTCACGGCCGGTGAACTCGAGTCCCATCATGATCATCCGAGCCACCCACAGGAAGATGATGTCGCGCCCGGTGACCAGCGCATCGGTGGGATAGAAGGCCTGCAGCGCCGGGGTCTGCTCCGGCCACCCGAGCGTGGCGAATGGCCACAGGGCACTGGAGAACCAGGTGTCGAGCACGTCGGGATCCTGGGTCCAGCCTTCGCCGCGAGGCGGTGTGGCCCCGACGTAGGTCTCAGGGCCGCGGTACCAGACCGGCAGCCGGTGGCCCCACCACAGCTGTCGTGAAATGCACCAGGGTCGGATGTTCTGCATCCAGTCCAGGTAGACGCGCTTGTGGTTGTCGGGGTGAAAGCGCACCCGACCGCTGGTCACGGCCTCGATGGCCGGTCCGGCGAGCTCGTCCATGGACATGAACCACTGCAGCGAGATCAGCGGCTCGATGCGCTCACCGGAGCGATGCGAGAAGGGGACGGTGTGCTCATAAGGCTCGGTGCGGGCGATCAGGCCCTGCGCCGACAGCTCGGCCACCACAGCCTCCTGCGCCTCGGTCACGGTCAGCCCGACGAACCGCTCAGGTGCCTCGGAGGTCATCCGTCCGTCCTCGCCGATCACCTGGGGCTGGGCCAGACCGTGGCGGCGCCCGATCTCGAAGTCGTTGGGATCGTGCGCGGGAGTGATCTTTAGAGCCCCGGTACCGAACTCGGGCCGCACGTACTCATCGGCAATGATTCGCAGCTTGCGCCCGGCCAGCGGCAGCACTGCCTTCTCGCCGATCAGGCGGCGATAGCGCTCATCCTCGGGATGCACGGCGATCGCCGTGTCGGCCAGCATCGTCTCAGGGCGCACGGTGGCCACGGTGATCGCGCCGGAGCCCGTGGCCAAGGGGTAATCGATGTAGTAGAGGGTGTCGGTCACCTCCCGGCTCTCGACCTCGAGGTCTGAGATCGCCGATCGGCTGCCCGGGTCCCAGTTGACCATGTAGCGGTCGCGATAGATGTAGCCCTTCTCGTACAGGGCGGTGAACACCTTGAGCACGGCCTGGGCGTAGGCCTCGTCCAGGGTGAAGCGCTCCTCGGCGTAGTCGCAGGAGGCGCCCAGACGCTTGAGCTGCTCGATTATGGTCCCGCCGTACTGGAGGCGCCATTCCCACACTCGGTGCACGAAAGCCTCGCGGCCCAGATCCGTCGCGCTCGTGCCCTCGCGCTCCAGCGCCCGCTCGACCTGGGTCTGGGTGGCGATGCCGGCGTGGTCGGTGCCGAGGATCCACTTGGTGCGACGTCCGCGCATGCGCTGGTAGCGCGCCAGACAATCCTGGATCGTGTTGTTGAGCGCGTGGCCCATGTGCAGCACGCCTGTGACGTTGGGCGGGGGTATGGCCAGCGAGTAGTTCTCCGCCGGCGTGCCCTCCGGGTCGGGATGAAACAGCCCTGAGTCCAGCCATTTCTTGATGATCCGCGGCTCGACGCTGGCCGCGTCGTAGCGCGTGGTGGACTCCAGGTCGCTCATGGGAGAGCGAAGTCTAGGCCTGCCCTAGAGGCGAGGCGGTTCGGGCTAGGCGGCGGCTTCGTCTTCGTCCGGCGCGGCCACCGTGACCAGCGTCGGCGCGGTGCTCTTCTCGATCGTCTCACGCGTGACCACGCACTTGCGCACGTCGCGCCGGGAGGGCAGCTCGAACTGGACCTCGAGCAGGACCTCCTCGATGATCGAGCGCAGCCCCCGGGCTCCCGTCTCGCGCTCCAGGGCCCGGTTGGCGATTGAGAACAGTGCCTCGTCGGCGAACACCAGCTCGATCCCGTCGAATTGGAAGAAGCGCTGGAACTGCTTGACCAGCGCGTTGCGGGGCTCGGTGAGGATCTGCATCAGCTCCTCGCGTGAGAGCTGATGGATGGCCGACATCACCGGCAGGCGACCGATGAACTCCGGGATCAGCCCGTACTGGATGAGATCCTCGGGCAGGCAGTGCTCGAACATCTCGCCCAGGTCACGCTGCTCCTTGGTCTGGATGGCGGCCCCGAAGCCCACGCCCTGATGGCCGATGCGCCGCTCGATCACGCGGTCGAGGTTGGCGAACGCGCCGCCGCAGATGAACAGCACGTTGGTCGTGTCGATGGCCAGGAACTCCTGATGGGGGTGCTTGCGTCCACCCTGGGGCGGGACGGAGGCGGTCGTGCCCTCGAGGATCTTCAGCAGCGCCTGTTGGACGCCCTCACCCGACACGTCGCGTGTGATCGACGGGTTGTCGGCCTTGCGGGCGATCTTGTCCACCTCGTCGATGTAGATGATCCCCGTCTCGGCCTTCTTGACGTCGTAGTCGGCGGCCTGGATGAGCTTGAGCAAGATGTTCTCGACGTCCTCGCCCACGTAGCCGGCCTCGGTCAGCGCGGTGGCGTCGGCAATCGCGAAGGGCACGTTGAGGATCTTGGCCAGGGTCTGGGCCAGGAGCGTCTTGCCGCACCCGGTTGGGCCCAGGAGCAGGATGTTGGACTTCTGCAGCTCGATGTCGTTCTCGTCGGACTGCATCATCTGGACGCGCTTGTAGTGGTTGTAGACGGCCACTGAGAGCGAGCGCTTGGACTGCTCCTGGCCGACCACGTACTCGTTGAGCACGTCGTAGATCTCCCGCGGCTTGGGGAGGTTCTCGATGTCGAAGCTCGGCGGAGCGGTCAGCTCCTCGTCGATGATCTCGTTACAGAGATCGATGCATTCGTCGCAGATGTAGACGCCGGGGCCGGCGATCAGCTTCTTGACCTGCCGCTGCGACTTGCCGCAGAAGCTGCAGAGAAGCTGTTCGTTGGAGTCGGTCGGACGTGCCATGAATCCCCTCCCAGAGCTCGACTCGGTCGCGCGTTCTCCAGCTAGAAGACTAAAGCCTTCAGTGCTGGGAGATCACGCGATCGATGATTCCGTACTCCTTCGCCTCCTCCGAGCTCATGAAGTAGTCACGTTCGGTGTCGCGCTTGACCGCTTCCAAGTCCTTGCCGGTGTGCTTGGCGATGATCTCATCCAGCCGTCGCCGCACGTCGATGATCTCCCGGGCATGTATCTCAATATCGGTCGCCTGGCCCTGGAAGCTTGAGGACACCTGATGGATGAGGATCTTGGCGTTGGGCAGCGCCATCCGCTTGCCCTGGGCCCCGCCGGCGAGCAGGAGCGCCCCCATCGACATCGCGATGCCGACGCAGATCGTCTGCACGTCGGGCTTGATGAACTGCATCGTGTCGTAGATGGCCAGCCCCGCATACACCGAGCCCCCGGGGCTGTTGACGTACACCGAGATGTCCTTGTCCGGGTCCTCTGACTCGAGGTGCAGCAGCTGCGCGACGATCAGGTTGGCGATCTGATCGTCGACCGGCGTGCCCAGGAAGATGATCCGCTCGTTGAGCAGGCGGCTGTAGATGTCAAACGCACGCTCCCCCCGGGAGGTTTGCTCGACGACCATCGGTACGAGTGGACTCATGTGCTCGTTTCTTTCGCATCCTGCGCCGGAATCCTGCCGACTGTAGCAATCGCCCTATGGGGGGCGGAACGGCTCGGGCCAAGCCGCTCGAGCGGTCTGATTCGGTCAGCTTCCGGGCGTCCAGATCTGGCCTGCGGAGCCCTCGGCGTCCTCCTTGCCGGGCGTCCAGAGCTTGTCGCGAGGACCACCGGCTTCGCCGGCGGTGCCCGCGTCCTCGACGCTGACGGCCTTGGCCTCGCGCACCAACAGCTCGACGGCCTGGCGGCTGGCTACGTCATCGCGCAGCGCGTCCACGCGGCCCGCCTGGCGCAGCTGCTCGAGCAGGTCGTCGGGATCGGCGCCGTCGCGCTGCGCCGCCGGGCGCAGGGCCTCCAGCAGGTCCTCGTCTGAGGGCTCGATCGCCTCGGCCTGCACGATCGCCGCCAGTACCGCTTCGCGGCGTAGGGCACTGGCCGCGTCGGGCTCGGCCTCATGGGCCAGGGCCTCCTCATCCTTGCCCGCGATCTGCAAGTAGGCGTCCTTGGAGATGCCCTGGCGAGCCAGTGCGTTAAAGGTCTGATGCAGGATCTCATGGGCACGCGCGTGCACCAGCGGGTCGGTCACCTCGACGGTGGCCTCGTCGGTGGCCGCCTGGAGGACGGCCTCCTCGAACTCGCGCTCGATGGCCTGCTCATCGGCCTCGCCCAGCCGTGAGGCGATGTCCTCGCGCAGCTCAGCCAAGGTGTCAAAGCCTCCGGCCTCAGCGGCGAACTCGTCGTCGAGCTCGGGCAGTCGCTTGACCTTGACCTCTGAGACCTTGACCTCGAACGTGGCTTCGTTGCCCCCCAGGTCCCCGGGGTATTCATCGGGAAAGGTCACCGTTACCTCACGCGTGTCCCCGGCGCTGGCGCCCACCAGCTGCTCCTCGAAGCCCGGAATCAAGCGCTCGGATCCGAGCTCGACCAGCTGGTCGCGGCCCTCTCCGCCGGCAAACGGTACGCCAGTGGCCGAGTCGACGCCCACGTAGTCCACGACGACGTGATCGCCGCTCTGGGCCGGGCGGTCCACTGTGTCCAGAGTGGCCACACGGTCGCGCAACCGCTCCAGCTCCTCGTCGATCGCGCTGTCTTGCACCGTCGGCTCACGGCGGCCGACCTCCAGCCCCTTGTAGGTCCCGAGCACCGCCGGCGGGCGCACCCCGATCTCGATCGAGAAGGCCAGCGGCTGACCGGCGGCTGGAAGCTCGCCGACGTCGAGGTCGGGGTCGCCGATCGGCGCGATCCCGGCGCCGTCGATCGCGTCGACGTACCAGGCGCCGAGCGAGCTGCGCAGAGCCTCGTCGAGCACCGCCTCCCGTCCCAGCCGGCGGATGACCACCGTCGGGGGCACTTTGCCCTTGCGAAAGCCCGGGACGCGCAGCTGGCCGCCCAGCTTGCGGGCCGCCTGCTGCACGCGACGCTCCACCTCCTCGGCCGGCACCTCGGCCTGCACGCGTACACGCGATTCAGGCAGCTCAGTGACGTTTGTCTTCAGAGAGGCCATGGCCGACAGACGATAGCTTGGGGGCGTGCTCTGGCGACTGCCCGCACGACTGGTGACCAGTGGGCCGGCCTTCCTGCTCGGGGCCGTGGTGGAACTGGCGCTCTTCGCGCGCGGCGAGCTGGCCGCACAGGTGGCCCGAAGATCGGGCGGCAGCTAACCCTCCCGGACCAGTCCGTTGAGCTCTCGCAGGACCACCGGGAGCGTCGTGGTGTCATAGCTGCCCGAAGACTTGACGTCGGCCAGCACCGTGAGGGCTCGCTGGACCGCGGACTCGTTGCCCTCGCGCCACGCCGCCACTACATCCTGTCCGAGTGGATCGGCGGCGCGCAGGGCATCGCGGGTCAGGGCGCGGTGCAACCGGTAGAGATCGTCGCGCAGGGCCGCCCGGGCCAACGCCTGCCAGCGGTCGGCTCGGGGGAGCTCGAGGATGCGATCACGCACCCAGTCCAGGCCCAGCTGCGCCCCGAGCCCGAAGTACGCAGTCATCACCTCGGGCTGCTCGCGACCGGTCGCGCAAGCGTCCTGAACGATGTCGAACACCGACAGCAGCGCCGGCATGCGAGCCACTCGGCGGCCCAGGGCATCGGGCACGCGGGCCTCGGACAACTCCCGCAGGCTGCGCTCGAAAGCATCCCGGTCCGATCCCTCGAGCACGCCGGGCAGAGCGTCGGCCAGCAGCTCGGCCCCGGCCGTGAACCGCTCCACGGTGGCGTCGATGTCGATCGCCCCAGCGTGGGCACGGACCAGCCAGCGAGTGGCTCGCTCCACGAGCTTGCGGGCCTGCATGAGCATCGAGAGCTGGGTCTCGGGGGCCACACGGCCATCCAAAGCTTCGACGTCGATCCAGAACTGGCGCATCGTGAAGACCTCCCGGGCGACCGCGAACGCACGCGCCAGCTGGGAAGGCGCTGCCCCCGTCTCCTCCCCCAGTCGAAATATGAACGTCATCCCCCCGCGATCGACGATCTGGTTGGCGATCACGGTGGCGATGATCTCCCGCCGCAGGCGGTGGCGGCGCATCTGGGCGCGGTAGCGAGTGGGCAGCGGATCGGGGAAGTAGCGCTCCAGATCGTGGCCCAGATGAGGGTCATCGGGGAGGTCGGACTCCAAGAGCCGCCCGAACAGCTCGATCTTGGCGTGCGCCAACAGCGTGGCCAGCTCAGGCGAGACCAGACCGCGCCTCCCGTGACGGCCTGCGGCCAGCGCCTTGCCCGCGGGCAGGTGCTCCAGCTCGCGGCTCAGTCCTGAGCTCTGCTCCAGGCGGCGGATCAGGCGTCCGTGGACGCCGGCCATCTCGGGGGCCTGGCGGACGGCGACGCTGAGCGACTGGGTTTGCGTGTAGCTGTCGTACAGCACGCGTCCGGCGACGGCGTCGGTCATCTGGGTCAGCAGGGCGTTGCGCTCTGCGTAGTCGATCCGGCCCGCCGCCATCAGGTCACCGAGCAGGATCTTGATGTTCACCTCGTGGTCTGAGCAGTTGACTCCAGCCGCGTTGTCGATCGCGTCGGTGTTGATCTGACCGCCGCCGCCGTCGGCCCCGCCGGTCAGGGCGTACTCGATCCGGCCCCCCTGGGTGAAGCCCAGGTTCCCCCCCTCGGCCACCACCCGGCAGCGCAACTCGTGACCGTCCACGCGCACGTGGTCGTTGGCCTTGTCCCCAGCGTCGGCGTGAGTCTCCTGGGCCGCCTTGACGTAGGTCCCGACCCCTCCGTTGAACAGCAGGTCGACCGGGGCGCGCAGTAGCTGGCGGATCAGGTCAGCGGGCGCCAAGCGCTCGGACTCGATGCCGAGCGCCGCGCGCACCGCCTCAGAGACGGGAATCGACTTGACCTCGCGCGGATACACGCCTCCTCCCTCCGAGATGAGCTCGGGGTCGTAGTCACGCCAGGACGAGCGGCCCAGGGCGAACAGGCGCCGGCGCTCGGTGAAGCTGGCCTCGGGATCGGGATCGGGATCTAGGAAGATGTCGCGGTGGTTGAAGGCGGCCAGGAGCCGCAGTTGAGGCGAGCACAGCATCCCATTGCCGAATACGTCGCCTGACATGTCGCCGATTCCGACCACGCTGAAGCTCTCCCGCTGAACATCGGTGCCCAGCTCGCGGAAGTGGCGCTTGACCGACTCCCAGGCTCCCCGGGCCGTGATCCCCATCTGCTTGTGGTCATAGCCGTGGCTGCCGCCGGAGGCGAAGGCGTCACCCAGCCAGAACCGGTACTCGGCCGCGACCTCGTTGGCCAGATCGGAGAAGCTGGCCGTCCCCTTGTCGGCCGCCACGACCAGATAGGGGTCGTCGTCGTCGTAGCGGACGACCCGCTCCGGAGGCCGTACCTCGCCCTCGACATAGTTGTCGGTCAAATCCAACAGGCCCCGGAGAAACGTCCGATAGCAGGCGATCGCCTCCCCGACCTGCGCATCGCGGTTGCCCTGCACAGGCGGACGCTTGACGACGAACCCGCCCTTGGAGCCGACGGGGACGATGAGCGCGTTCTTGACCATCTGGGCCTTCATCAGCCCCAGCACCTCGGTGCGGTAGTCCTCACGTCGGTCAGACCAGCGCAGGCCGCCGCGGGCTACCCGGCCGCCGCGCAGGTGAACTCCTTCGACCCGCGGCGAGTAGACGAAGATCTCAAACCGCGGCCGCGGTTGGGGCAGGAGGCCGAGGGTGGGGCAGTCCAGCTTGAAGGACAGGCAGCTTGGCGGTCGGCCCGCCGCATCGGTGCGGTAGTAGTTGGTCCTCAGCATTGCCCCGACCACCGACAGGAAGCTGCGCAGGATGCGATCCTCGTCGAGGCTGAGCACGGCGTCGATGGCCCGTTCGAGCTGCTCGGTCAGAGCCTCGGTGGGGCCCGGCCGGGTAACGTCGGGATCAAACCGGGCCGCGAACAGGGCCACCATCAGGCGCGCGACCTCTGGATTGCCGATCAGGGTGCGCTCCATATAGGCGTCGGAGAAGGCGATCGCGGCCTGGCGCAGGTAGCGCGCGATGGCGCGGATGATCGTCACCTCGCGCCCCGACAGCCTGGCCGCGAGCACCAGGCCGTTGAGGCCGTCGTCCTCCAGCTCGCCGTTCCAGACGGCCAGGAAGGCCTCAGTGAAGGCCGGTCCCACGGCCTCCAGGGCATCGGGTGAGGCGCTGAGCCCGAAGTCGTAGATCCACACCGGGTCTCCCCCGCCCGGGCTGACCTCGTAGGGGCGTTCGTCGATCACCTTTGCGCCCAGGTGCTCGAAGGTGGGCAGGACCTCGGATAGCGACACCGAGCCGGCGCTGAGCAGCTTGCCCCGGATTGAGTCCTGGCCCGCCCGCAGCGTGCGATACAGGGTCAGGATCGGGCGGCCGGTCTGACTCAGCTCCTCGATCCGCTCGATGTCTGAAACCGCTCCGGCGGCGCTCCAGTCCGCGCGGTACGCAGCGGGAAACGCCGCCCCGAAGCGCGCGTGCAACTCGTGGCCGTGCTGCTCACCGCGAGCGGCGACCAGCGCCGCACGCAGATCGTCGCTCCAGGCGCGCGTGGCCTCGACGATCTCGGCCTCGATCGCGATCACGTCGAAGTCGGGCTTGACTCCGTCGGGGCAGTGGATCACGTAGTCCACGCGCACCAGTACCGATTCGGTCAGCTGCAGACGCCAGTCAACCTGCTCTCCTCCGAAGGCTCGAGCCAGGATGCGCCCCGCGCGCTCACGATTCTCGGTGTTAAAGCGATCCCGGGGCAGGCACAGTGAGCCGGACACGAAGCGATCCAGCCGGTCGCGGGTCACGAACAGGCGGACCCGCTGACGCTCGCCAAGCCCCAGGATGCCGATCGCCACGTCGAACAGGTCCTCGACGGAGATCTGCACCAGCAGGTCACGGGGCAGCGATTCCAGGATGTCGCTCAGACCCTTGGCGTCATGGCTGTCGGAAGGAAAGCCGGCTCGAGCCATGACCTGAGCCACCTTCCCGCGCAGCAGCGGGATGTGCTGGGGGCTGGTCTTGTACGCGGTCGTCGTGTAGAGACCGAGAAAGCGCCGCTCTCCAACCACGCTGCCGTCGCCATCAAACCGCTTGACTCCGACGTAATCCAGATAGGCCGGCCGATGCACGGTGGCGCGGGAGTTGGCCTTGGTGAGCACGAGGGGGCGGCCGGAGCGAGCCTCCTCCAGCGCGCGGGGGCTGAGACGCTTGAAGGGACGGGCTGCGGCCCCCCGCAGGATTCCCAGCCCCGACCCCGAGACAGCGGTCAGCTCAGAGCCGCGATCATCGGCGCCCAGCTCGTATTCCCGGTAGCCCAAGAACGTGAAGTGGTCC
>JALYZQ010000058.1 GCA_030948805.1 Actinomycetota bacterium
ACCGAGGACCAGCCGACCACGCGCCTGGCCGCCGCCACGACCACGGCGAAGGTCACGAAGCTCACCCCGCGACGCCCAGCGCGCGCCGCTACCGCCCCGCCGGGAGCGCTGCCAGGTCAGCCCCCACCGGGAGGCCACCGCCACGCCCGCTGTCGCGCCCACGATCAGCAGGGTCAAGGTGCCATAGAAGCCCACCGGGCCGGGCAGGCGGCCGCGCTGCGGCCGGGGCCACGCTGTCGCGGGGTCAGACAGGTGGCTGGGCAGGCGGCCCATCACCGCCAGCACGTGTCCTGGCATGACCGGAGTCCAGCCGCCGCCGAACAGCGCCCCGGCCAGTGCGCCCCACACCCACACGCCGGCACAGACCGCGGCCGCCGCCCCGATCACGCCCAGCATCACGCCGTCGGAGATCCCGCCCTCCGGGCGGCGCCCGTTCATCGATGTCCCAACTCGGTGGGGACGATCTTCATCCCGGTGTCGGTGTCGGTCAGACGTGACTCGATCCGCGAGCGGTAGTGCTGGACGACGAATGAGCGACTGCCCACCCGCCACAGGGCCTGTCCGGCACCCAGCATCGAGATCAGCTCGGCCTCACTGTGCGACAGCCCGAGCAGTGATCGCGTGAGGTCGATCTGGCTCTCGTCCTGGTGGTACACGACCCGCGTTGAGGCGTCGGCGACCAACCCCTCGGCGATCCGCGCCGCGCGTGAGCCGGCGTCACCCGCGCCGTGCAGGTCAGCCAGCTTGTGCAGCACCACGAGGTTCATCACTCCGAACTGGCGAGCGAGCTTGAAGTTGGACTGAAACCACTCGCCCAGCCCCGCGTGCTGGACGATCTTCCACGACTCGTCGGCCACGTTGATGAGCCGCTCGCGCCCGGGCCGCTCAGCGGTGCGGGCCAGCAGGGCGCTGATCCAGGCCGTCGCGCAGGCCATCAGGATGCCGACCGCCGGGGAGTCGCGCACGGCATGCAGGTCGAGCACGAGCAGCTTGGCGTCGAGATCGAGCCCCGGCGTCGTCGGGCCGTCGAAGATGCCCCGCAGAGGTCCCTCACAGAGGTCCTGAAGGGCGAGCGCCGCCCTCCGCGCATCGCTGGCCAGAGCGGCCACGGTGGTCTGCAGCCGGTCTGCCATCTCGGTCACCGGCCAAAACAGGACCTCGGCGATCGCGGGCAGAGTGGGCTCGAGGCCGCGCGCCCGGACGGTGCGCAGCGCCTCCCGCAGCGCTCCGGCCTCCACTTGCGTGAGGGGTCCGCCCAGCGCGGTCACGGTCACCGCGCGCAGGAGCTCGAGCTGGGCGTACTCCTCGGGCCGCGAGGCCAGCGGATTGAGGCGCACCCCTCCGCCGGGCACCAGGGAGATCGGCCGCACGCCGACGGCTTGGCACAGCGGTCCATACTCGCGCTTGACGTCGAGGACGAACGCTCGCCGCCCGAAGACCAGCATCCGCCATAGCAGCGTCTTGACCAGCGCGCTCTTGCCCTGGCCGAGCTTGCCGAGCACGATCACGTTGGGGTCATCCAGCGCTCCGTCGCCGTACAGGACCCAGGGGTCAAAGCAGAACGCGCCTCCGCTGGAGTCACGGCCGACGAACACACCCCGGCCGCCCAATCCCCCGGCCGCGATAAACGGATACACGGCCTGGGCGTGCCGGGTCGTTACCCGGTGCCCGGGACGTTCGCTGGCTCGCAGGCTCACGGCCGCCCGGTCACCGCAGCCCCCGGCACAGCGGCAGGGTGAAGGTGAACGCGTCGGCCTGCTGGCCGTAGAGCCGGTGCAGCTCGAGGTGGGCGCGCGCGGCATGGTCTGAGACCTCGGCGCAGCTGCGCCGCAGATCGTCGGGGTCATGACCGGAGACCGTGACGAAGCCGCTGAGACGGACCTCACCGTGGCCGGCCGCCAGCTCGGCCTCCCGGCGGATCGTCGCCTCACGCGATTGGCGCTGGCGGGCTGTCTCGGTCTGACCGAACCGGGATCGCAGCTCACGATCAGCGCGATCCCGGGTGATGGCGGCCTCGACCTCCCGGGTCGACCGCTGCGGCGCCAACGGCTCGAAGACCACGGAGACGGTGCGTACCGTGCTCGAACGCCCGAGCAGGGCGTCCATGAACAGAGGCGAGACCTCGACCCGTGGCCAGGCGGCGATCCAGTAGGTGGCGTGCACGGCCCCGTCGCTGCGGTAGTGCTCCCAGTGCTCACGGGCGCCCAGTGGCCACGCGCCATGCTCAGACAGGCCGTCACGTTCTGGATCGGCTGCCTCCAGCCCGCTGAGTTCGGTCCGGGCGTAGGGATCAAAGGCCGTACGCAGCGTGCGAGCCAGCTGACCGGCGCTGAGCGCCCCCAAGACGCTGACCTCGGCCGCCTCCAATCCCTTGACCACGCGCTCCGTGGCCTCGATCAGTGCCTCGGAGGCGCTCTCTGCGCGCCGGCCCCGGGCGTCGACCTGCACCGCGAGCAGGATCTCGTGCTCGCGGGTCACCTGGGCGGTGGTCCCGATCAGCTCCAGGTAGGACTCGATCATCGGCGTGCCCCGAAGGGGTACCGTCGGGTCGCGTTCGGCATGGACCCACCGCGCGAGCTCATCGCCCTGCGCGGGGGCCGTGCGCTCGATCCACTGC
>JALYZQ010000071.1 GCA_030948805.1 Actinomycetota bacterium
GAAGGCCAGCCAGCCGGGGAGCAGCCGCAACAGCGTGCCGGCGTTGCCGACGTCAATCGTCGCCCGCGGGGGGCGGGCGTTGCGCAGGCCACAGCCTCGGATCAGAAGGTCCTCCCCGTCTCGCTGCACGATCGCCCCCAAGGCTTGGACGGCACCTAGTGTGGACCGAGTGTCGGCGGCGTCGAGGTAGTTGACGATCCGAACCGGATCAGAGGCCATGGCGCCGATGATCGCCGCCCGGTGAGAGATGGACTTGTCGGCCGGCGGGGTGATCCGCCCGCGCAGCCGGATCCCCGGACCAAAGCGGGCCTTCACGCTCGAGCCACCGGAAATCCGAGGCTGGCCACCAGCTCCTGGGTGCGCCGGGCCGCCGCGTCCCCCGCCACCCAGAGCGCGACCACGCCCTCGCTCATGTCAGGCGCCGGATACAGGGCCATGTCGGTGATGTTCACCCCCGCGCGCCCCAGGGTCAGCGCCACCTCGGCGATCACCCCGGGTCGGTTGGGGACCGAGGCCCGCAGCTCGAACAGCCGCTCACCGGCCAGCTGGCTCTCCAGCACCCGCCGCCGATCCTGAGCCGCATCGTCGTTCCAACGGGTGATCGCGGCTGAGTCGCCGTCAGCCAGGGCAGCCCGGATGGTCCTCAATCGCATCAGGGCGGTGTCCAGCTCCGCGGTCAGCGCATCACGGTTTGACAGGTAGATGTCGGTCCAGATGGCGCTGGACGCTCCGGCCACGCGGGTGGCGTCGCGAAAGCTAGGTCCGGTGGCTGGTAGGCGCTCGCCGCCGGCGTCCAGGGCGCTGGCGGCCTGGGCGACGAGCAGGTTGGCCAGCACGTGGGGAAGGTGCGAGACCGTGGCCAGGATGCGGTCGTGGGTCTCGGGGTCGATGGCCGCCGGCTGGGCGCCGAGCGCGTGCAGGAGCCGGTGCAGTCGTTCGTAGAGGAGTCCGGAGGTGCGCGGGCCGGGGGTCAGATACCACGTGGAGCCGTCGAACAGGTCCGCCCGGGCGTGCTCAACGCCCGCGTTCTCGGCTCCGGCCAGTGGATGGCCGCCGACGAACCGGGGGTCATCGTGGGCGGCGACCACGGCCCGTTTGGTCGAGCCGACGTCGGTGACCACACAGTCGGCGGGCGCCGCCGACAGCACCTCTCCGACCAGCTCGGGCAAGGCGCCGACCGGAGCGGCCACGAACGCCGCCTCGGCGTCCTCCAAGGCGTCCTGGAGCGTCGGGGCGGCCCGATCAACGGCGCCGCGCTCCAGCGCGGACGCCAGTGCGGGCGCCGAACTGTCAAAGCCGGTCACACTGGCCCGGGCCCGAGCGCGGGCCGCCAGGGCCACCGAGCCGCCAATCAGCCCGACCCCGATGACCGCGATCCGCATGCGTGCCCAGACTAATGGGCGCGGCGGGCCCGGACGGCCTCGCCCAGGCCGTCGAGGACCTCGACGGTCGTCTCCCAGCCAATGCAGCCGTCGGTGATCGACTGGCCATAGATCAGCGGCTGGGCCGGATCCGACGGGAGCTCCTGGCGGCCCTGAACCAGGAACGACTCCAGCATCACTCCCACGATCGCGCGCTGGCCGGCGGCGATCTGAGCGGCCACGTCGGCGGCCACCGCGGGCTGGCGCGCGGGGTCCTTGGCGCTGTTGTCATGGCTGACGTCGACCATCACGCGCTCAGGCAGCCCGGAGGCGCGCAGCGGCTCCAGGGCGCGGGCTACCTGCTCGGCGGAGTAGTTGGGGGCGCCCCGGCCGCCGCGCAGGATGATGTGGCAGTCGTGGTTGCCCCGCGTGTACAGGATGGCCGGCCGCCCGTTGACGTCGATGCCGGCGAAGGCGTGAGAGGCCGCGGCGGCACGGACGGCATCCACCGCCACCTGGACGTTTCCGTCCGAGCGGTTCTTGAAGCCAACCGGCATCGACAGGCCAGAGCCGAGCTGGCGGTGGATCTGACTCTCGACCGTGCGGGCACCGATCGCCCCCCAACTGACCACGTCAGAGATGTACTGGGGGGTGATGGGGTCCAGGAACTCGCAGCCCACGGGAAGGTCGAGAGCCAGCACCTCCAGTAGCAGCCGGCGGGCCATCCACAGCCCGGTATTGACGTCGCTGGAGCCATCGAGGTGAGGGTCGTTGATCAGGCCCTTCCAGCCGATCGTCGTGCGCGGCTTCTCGAAGTAGACGCGCATGGCCACGCACAGATCCGGGGCCAGGCGGGCGGCCTCGCGGCTCAGTCGCTGGGCGTATTCCCGGGTTGCGTCGAGATCATGCACGCTGCACGGGCCGACGACAACCAGCAGCCGGTCGTCGTTGCCGTCCAGGACCGCCTGCACCTCCTGGCGACCACGGGTCAGCACGTCGACCTGGGCCTCGGCCAGGGGCAGCTCGTCGATCAGCTGGCGGGGGGTGGTCAGCGGTACAACGCGCTCGATCCGTCGGTCACGGACCGCGTCGCTGAGCGATGAGCCCGTAACCGACATATCAGCCGCGCACCGCGCCGACAACCGGCTCCGGCGAGATGGTCTTGCCAGCCAGCGCGGCCGCGGCGGCCACGCGCTGGGCGTAGTCGCCGAACTCCTCGGCGGACAGCTGCTGGGGCCCGTCGCAGATGGCCTGATCGGGATCGGGGTGAACCTCGACGAGAAGACCGTCGGCGCCCGCGGCCGCCGCCGCCAGGGACATCGGCAGGACCAGCTCCCGGCGCCCGGCGGCATGGCTGGGGTCGACGATCACCGGCAGATGGGTCATCTGCTTGAGCACGGGAATGGCCATCAGGTCCAGGGTGAAGCGATAAGCCGTCTCGAACGTCCGGATGCCGCGCTCGCAGAGGATCACGTCGCCGTTACCTTCCTTGAGGACGTATTCGGCGGCCATCAGCAGCTCGGCCAGCGTGCTGGAGAACCCCCGCTTGATCAGCACCGGGCACCCGGCCCGCCCGACCTCGGCCAGCAGCGTGTAGTTCTGCATGTTGCGGGCGCCGATCTGGATCACATCGGCCACCTCGAGCACCGGCTCCAGGTCACGCGCATCCAACACCTCGGTGACGATCGGCAGGCCGGTCTGACGCTTGGCTTCGGCCAGCAGCCGCAGCCCCTCCTGCCCCAGACCCTGGAAGGCGTACGGTGAGGTGCGCGGCTTGTAGGCGCCCCCGCGCAGCAGCGTGCCGCCAGCGTCGCGGACCACGCGGGCGGTATCCAGCACCTGCTCGCGGGACTCGACCGTGCAGGGCCCGGCGATCAGCGCGAAGTTGGCACCCCCCACCTGGCGTCCCGCGACGTCGACCACAGTGGGGTTGTCGATGACGGCCTTGACCTCCTCCTCGGTGGCCGTCGGTTTCATCACAATCATCATTTCTCGTCCTTTCTGCGCCTGGAAACTGTACTGGTGGGCTCTGCCCGGGCGAGACCGGTCAAGGTCCCGCGAGGGTTCTCCGGCGCCCGGCCTCCGAGTGGTCCGCTCGGGCAGCGAGCGGTACGGGAGCGACCTTTCGGTCGTGGGCCGAGCGCCTAGGTAAATCGCCAGGCGCAGAAGCGCGTGTAGAAGGACCAGCCGAAGGCGGCGTCGGAGCGGCAGGACGTGCGGGCGTGATCCTTCATGCGCTGGCGGTGTTCTAGCAGAGCCGTGGCCCGTTGACTAGTAGCGATGTCCGGATGCGGCCCGACCCACCAAGTCAGGTCGAGACCAGCTCCGCCATCGCAGCCAGGAAACGGGCGTTCTCGGCATCCGTGCCCACGGTCACGCGGAGCGAGCCTTCGCGCCCCAGCGCGCCGCCCGCCCGGACGAGCACGCCCCGCTCGGCCAGTCCGGCCACTACATCGGCTTCCAGCGAGTCCGCGGGTAGGTGGGTCCAGACGAAGTTGGCGTCGGAATCGGCCACCCACAGGCCCAGCCGGCGCAGGCCGTCGGTGAGCTCGAGCCGAGCGGCCACGGTCCGGGCCACGCGGCGCTCCACCTCGTCCTGGTGACCGAGAGCCTCGACGGCCGCCGCCTGGGCGGCCATGTTGAGGTAGAAGGGTTGGCGGACCTGGTCCACGGCGGCCCGGAACTCCTCCGAGCCGCATAGGGCGTAGCCGACGCGCAGGCCGGCCAGCCCGTAGACCTTGGAGAAGGTGCGCAACAGGACGAGGTTGGGCCAGCGCTGCAGCAGGTCCAGCGACGCGTAGGTGTCGCCCAGGCTGAGCGCGTACTCACAGTAGGCCTCATCCAGGATCACGCAGACGTGGCGCGGCACCCGCTCCAAGAAGCCCTCGATGGCGTCAAGCTCAAGCGCCGTCGAGGTCGGGTTGTTGGGGTTGCAGACCAGGACCAGGCGGGTGGCCGCCGTGATCTCCACAGCCATCGCCTCCAGATCATGGCGGTCCTCGGGGTCCAGCGGCACCTGGATGGCGCGGGCCCCGGACGCGGCGGCCAGATGGGGATAGACGCTGAACGCCGGCCAGGCGTAGACCACCTCCGCCCCGGGCTCTAGCAGCGCCTCACCGGCGGACAGGAGCAGGTCGCAGGACCCGTTGCCCAGAGCGATCCGGTGGCGCGACACGCCGTAGCGAGCCGACAGCGCGGAGCGCAGGGCGACGTAGGACGGGTCGGGATAACGATGAACGCCGACCAGCGCCGCCTGGGCCGCCTCCACGACCCGCTGGCTGGGAGCCGTCCAGCACTCGTTGGAGGCGAGCATGGCCACCTCCTCGCCGAGGTCATAGCCGGCGGCCAGCGGGTAGGCGGGGATGCGCCGGATGCGCTGACCGAACTCGATCGCCATCACTTACAGCTCCTGGCTGAACGCGAACACCGGACTTATTGTGCCGACTCCAAGTCACGGCGCAGGACCTTGGCCGCGCCGAGGTAGACGTGGCGGGGCTCATGGCCCTCTGGCGCGTAGTAGTGGACCAGGACCCGGATCACGCTGGGCAGCGACCCGGGAACGGCCACTTCCTGGGCACAGAGGAGTGGGACCCGATCCAGGCCCAGGCGCCGGGCGGCCACAGCGGGGAACTCGGCGTCCAGGTCCTCAGTGAGGGTGAAGATGCAGCTGACGATCGCGTCCGTGGCGAGGGCGTTGCGCTGCATGAGCTCGCGGATGAGCTCATCGGTGGCCTCGAGGATGGCGCCGGCCTCGTTGAAGGCGACGCTATTGGCGCCTCGGAGGGCGAACAGCCGCATGGAGCGAGGAGTCTGTCAGAGCGTGCGGCGAGTCTGCCGGCCCGCGCAGCTGGTAGACCGTCGCACAGCCGAAGCGGTGCACGCCGATGACCAGTGAGCCCAGCAGCCGGATCAGATCGGCATGGGGGGCGCAGCTGGAGAGCAAGAAGCGCGCGCGGCTGCGGCGCACGAAGGCCCGCGCGCTGGAACCGGACATCGCCCCGTTGAACAGCGCGTCGGCGGCCAGGGAACGCGGCATGCAGCGCGGCTGTGACCACAGGCAATCACCGACCAGCGTGTGACGACCGGTGCGGCCGGGGACCACCTCGCCGAGGTAGAACTGGGTCAGGACCCCGCCGTCATCGCGGTCGCGGGCCAGATAGGCCAGCGCGTCGCGCTCATCGCGGGTGATGAAGTTGGCGTTACCCGGCGTCGGCTTGACGAAATCGTGGGCTACGGCCAGGGCGTAGGCGTTGACGGGCACTGTGGCCAGTACCAGGGCGAGCCCACCGACCAGCCGGGCGCGGGGCAGCGCGCTCCAGTCGGCCCGCTGGACACCCAGCACGGCCAGGACGGCCAGCGGGATGGCCACGCCGTTAAAGGCGTGCAGCGGGGTGGCGCTGAGGGCGGTGGCCGAGAGCAGGTAGATGGCCCCGGCGGCCAGCGGCCAGATGCGGGTCAGCAGCTCGAGGAAGCTGCGGGGACGACCCCGGCAACCCAGCGCCGCCAGGACGGCCAGGGGAGCGGCGGCCAGGGCGATCGACCCGAATGAGAAGGTGTGCTTGCTGGCCACTCGAGCCAGCGTCCAGGAGAGGTCGAGGTGGCCCAGCAG